>NZ_CAHJWW010000009.1 GCF_903643035.1 Sphingomonas bacterium
CGCGCGGTGGCGCGCCTGCCTTCCTTCTGAAAGCCGTGGCGCAGGCCGGCACGGTGGAGGCGCGCTGATGCGGCTATGGCCGTCGCGGACACGACCGGACCGGAGAAGGCGATCCTGCTCGTCCTAGCGATTATGGCGAACGGCGCCGGCGAGGCCTGGCCGCCGATCGCGGGATCGGCAGGGCTCACGGCGCGGGCCTCGCTCGGTCGACGGACCGTGTTCGAAGCGATCGGCGGCCTGGAGGCGAAGGGGCTGCTCACGCGGGCGGTGCGGCCGGGCAAGGGCGCGACATACCGGCTCACTCTCACGGGGTGCGCGAGCCGCACCGGTGCGCCAGCCGCACCCGTGCGGGAGCCGCGCTCGACCGGTGCGCCAGCCGCACCCAAACAGCCAGGAACACCCATACCTCAGAAGGCTTCGCCTTCTTCGGCCGCGCGCGGGTCACCGCCCCGCGATCGAGTCGGCGCGCAAGCTGACGTTCAACGCGCCAAATCTCTCGTTTTGGGGACTCTGTCCATGTTGCCGAAGCCGGCAAGCGCCACACTGTCACCGCCGGGTGCGGCGGGATGCCCGCTCCAGCCCGTCGTCTTTCTTGACATAGATGGCGTGCTGAACCTCACGAAAGTTGCGTGGCGCACGGTTGAAGTGCCCCGGTCTAGGGGACCTGGCAGGCCCGGAAAGCCGGGCGCACGAAAGCTCGTCTGGGAACGCGAGTTCCGGCGAGAGCCGGTTCAGCAGCTCGACCGCTTGCTAGAACAGACCAGGGCCAGCCTTGTTCTTTCCAGTTCCTGGCGACTCCAGTTGGGGGTTCGCACGGTCTTGGAGGGCTTCGGGGTGCAAGGCCCGTGGCACGAGGTTTGGCGAACGGATGATCTAGACGGCGGCCGCGGCGCTCAAATCGAACGCTGGCTGGCTGCAAATGGCCGTCCGCGCCATGTCATCCTCGATGACTGGCCACACGAGTTGCACGGCCATTGGGGCCAAGTTGTTCTCACCAACAACCAGACCGGCCTGACGCGAGAGCTGGCGAACGAGGCGCGGGAGAAACTTCATCGCCAACGGTACGAATCCGCGGTTTCTCCGCAGGCGTCCGCGACGCGGTAGCTTGACCGACGCTTGAAGCTACCTCGTCTGATGAACCAGCGCCGAGGTAACGCAATCCAAGGGGGCCATTTGTGCTGAAGATCACCGTGAACTTGACGCCGCTCAAACAGGCTTTGAGCGATCTACAGAAGGAGCAGCTTCCGTTCGCAGAAGCGTTGGCTTTGACAAGGCTCGCACAGGGTGTTCGCGACGCGGAGCGCAAGGAGGAGGAGAAGACTTTCGACACGCCAACCCCTTTCACAGTCAACTCCATCACGATGAAGTCGGCGACGAAAGCTAATCCGGTCGCGAGGGTCTACGCCAAAGACATCGCTAGCCATTACTTGGAGCCGTATGTCTTCGGCGGTAATCGCTCGCTTTGGTCAGCTAAAGGCGAGAAGGCCGGAATGCTCACGCCGAAGGCGCAACGCGTCAATGCTTTTGGCAACCTGACAAAGAACGCATTGGCGACCCTCAAGGGCAACCGAAACGTCTTCATCGGCGAGGTCAAGCTGAAGAGTGGCGAGGCGATCCGGGGTGTATGGATGCGGCAGGCCCGCCAGCCTCGCCCGCAGGGCGCGCCCCGCCGAGCACGCGGCACAGCACCGAAGCCAAAAGGCCCGTTGAAGTTGCTCATCCGCTTCGCAGACACGACGCCAGTTCCACGCCGACTGCCGTTTTTCGAAACGGCCAACGCCTATGTCCGCGCCAATGCGGAACGCGAGTTCCACAAGGCGCTTGCAGAAGCGATGCGCACCGCGACGCGGAAGTGACGACGATGCGACCTGTCGTGTTCCTCGACGTGGACGGGGTGCTAGTGGTGAGCCGTGCGGTGCGCGCCCCGCGCCCGATGGGTATGCGATCAAACGGCATGGCCTATCGACGACCGGCTCGCATCGTCAGCACGACGCGCACCTTCGCGCCGGTCGCAGTCGATGCCGTGAACCGGCTATGCGGCGCCGCCGACGCGATGGTGGTTCTATCAAGCTTCTGGCGCCTGAAACCTGACTCGCGCGAGCTAATCGGCGCCGCTGGGCTCGACGTCGAATGGCACGATCGCTGGCGGACGGATGAAGGCGGCGGGCGCGGAGCCGAGATCACCCGATGGCTGGAGGCGGAGGGCAACCCGCCGCACGTCATCTTGGACGATAGGACGGTTGAACTGGCCGCGCATGGCGACCGGGTGGTGCCGGTGAACTTCCGGCGAGGCTTGCTGCCTTGCCATGCGGACCACGCCCTCACCGTCCTCGCGGCGCAAGGCGTGCCCCTCGCCCTGCCGAGGGGTGACGCGCCGGCCGAGGGGGTCCGCCAAGGGGGTGCCGACCCCTCGACCTGACCCTCCAGGCCGTTTGGGTCCTTCCACCCCCCTTCTGGAAGCGGGGGTATTGCGCACCTCGATGCGTCCCCAGCTACGAGTCCGAAAAAGTGGTTGCGGGGGGCAACCGGTTGCGGGGTAAGGCGGCATGGCGCTGATCTCGTTGACGGCGTTCGCCAAGGCGCACGGCGTGTCGCGGCAGGCGGCGACGAAGTGGAAAACCACAGGCGCGCTGGTACTTAGCGGCAGTCTGGTCGATGTCGATGCGTCCGACCAGCGGATGCGCAATGCGGGACTGGGGCGCTTCAAGCCCCCCGCAACCGACCCGCAACCGACCCCCGCAACCGACCCCGCAACCAGGCGCCGGTTGCGGGGGGCGGTTGCGCCCGAGGTTGCGGCCGCAGTGGACGAAGTCGTCGCCGATTTCGCGAGCGCGGCCGAGGACGGCGAGATCGATGCCGAGATCGCCGGCGGCTTCATCGAGCAGCTGCTCGGCGGGCACTTCCGATCCAAGGTCGAAGCCAATGCGATCAAGGAGAACGCCCTCGCGCTGAAGCACCTGCTGGCAGCGAAAAAGGAAGCCGGCGCGCTGGTGGAGCTCGAGCTGGCCGAGCAGGCGATCTTCAAGGATCGCAGGGCCGCTCGCGACGCCTGGCAGGCGTGGGCAGGCCGCTTCGCCCCGCTGATCGCCGCCGACTTGGATATCGACGGCGCGACGCTGGCGGAGGCGCTGAAGCCCTATGTCCACCAGCAGCTCGACGAGCTCGGCGAGCCCGACCTCGACTGGGCCGGTACCGACGAAGGCTGAGCGGCTAGCCCGGGCAGCACGGCGGGGCTGGACGCCCCCGCCCAGGATCAGCATTCCCGACTGGGCCGACAACGTCCGCGTGCTGGCGAAGGAGGCTGGCAGCACCTCGGGCAAGTACCGGACGGCCCGCGTGGAGATCGCACGCGGCCCGATGCTCGCGGCGACCGAGCCGGGCGTGCGCAAGATCACCGCCATGGTGGCGACGCAGCTGCTCAAGACCACGCTGATCGAGAACCTGCTCGGCTACCACATCCACCTCGATCCGTGCCCGATCCTGATCGTCCAGCCGAAGGATGCCGCAGCCACCCAGTTCTCGAAGGAGCGGATCAGCCCCTTCATCAAGGCCACCCCCAAGCTGCGCAGCCTGGTCGGGTCGTCCAAGACCCGCTCGGCCGGGGATACGCTCGATTACAAGGCGTTCCCCGGCGGCTTCCTCGGCATCGTCGGCGCGGGCAGCCCCGACAACCTGGCGCGCCGGCCGGTGCGGCTGGTGCTGTGCGACGAGGTCGACAAGTACCTTCCCCTGAAGGAGGGCAAGCCGCTCGACATCGTCGAGGAGCGGCAGGCCACCTTCGAGAGCAATAGCCTCAACGTCGCGGTTTGCTCGCCGACCATCACCGGCGAGAGCAACATCGATGCGCGGTACGGGCAGTCGGACCAGCGCCGGGCCTCGGTCGCCTGCCCGGAGTGCGGGCACCGGCAGTTTCCCGAGTTCTTTCGGCACGTCCACTGGGACCGCGGCAAGGACGGCAAGACGCACCGGCCGGAGACGGCGCGGGTTTACTGCGAGGCGTGCGGCACCGGCTGGTCGGAAGGCCAGCGGCTCCGCGCGCTGGACACGATCCGGTGGCATCAGACGCGGCCCTTCGAGTGCTGCGGCGTACGACAGGAGCCGCTGGAGCGCTACCGCGCGGCGGTGATCGCCGGCGAGGGCGATCCGCTCGAGGCGGTGTGGGACTGGTGGTCGTCGCCTCGCCATGCCGTCTACCGCGCCCGCTGCTCGGAATGCGCCACCTGGGCGGTACCGAATGAGCATGCCGGCTTCCAGGCAGGCAAGCTGTTCAGCCCTTGGGCGAACGATGCGCCTCCGAAGCAGGCGGGGAAGTGGCTGGCAGCGGTCGACGAAGACGGCAAGCTCACCTTCTACAATACGCAGCTCGCGCTGACGTACCGGAAGTATACGAGCAAGCAGGTCGAGGCCGATAGCCTTCTTGCCCGGCGCGAGAACTGGCCAGCCGGCATCGTCCCGGATGGCGTGGCGCTCATCACCGCGGGCATCGACACGCAGGATTACCGGATCGAGATCGAGATCGTCGGCTGGGGACGCGACGAGGAGAGCTGGTCGATCGAGCATCACGTCATCGACGGCGAGATGAGCGAGCCGGCGACGCAGGAAGCGCTGAGTGAATATCTCGCCCAGGTCTGGTACCGCGCCGACGGGCGGCCATTCGAGGTCAAGGCCGCGTGCCAGGACTCGGGTGGCCACCACACCAACGCGGTCTATCAATTCTCGCTTGCCAACCTCGGCCGCAAGATCTGGGCGATCAAGGGCAAGGGATCGAAGACTGCCGCGCGCGACCCGGTGTGGCCGACGAAGCGACCGAGCTCGCGCACGAAAAAGACGTTCCAGCCGATCCAGATCGGCGTCAACGCCGCGAAGGACGATATCCTTCTCGCCTACTTGCCCCGGGCGCAGCACGGCCCCGGGTACATGCACTTCAACGGCGACTGGGACGTGGGCGCGTTCCAGCAGCTGACCGCCGAGCAGCTGCACGTCGAGGGAACCGGTATCTTCCGGATCCGCAAGTGGGTGCCCGTCCCCGGGCGTGCCAACGAGCGGCTGGACTGCCGCGTGTACGCGCTCGCGGCGCTTCGGGGCCTGATGCACCTGGGCACGAAGCTCAATCGCGAGGCGGACCGGGTCGGCGCGATCGCGGCCGACCTCGCCCCCGACGATGTCGATCCAGAGACGCCGTCGGAACCGGAGACCATCGTGGCGACCCTGACCCGCCCGCCCGCGGTGCCGCAGGCGCCCGAACCGAAGCCGCCGGCGACGCTGGCGCAACCGGCGCCACCAGCGCCGGGTCCGAAGAGAAGCCGCCCCGGCTGCCTGTCCCGTCGCCTGGCCTGAGGAGGATCGCATGCCCCGTTTCGATCCCAGCCGATCACTCCTCGCCGGCATGGATACCTCCTTGCTGCAGGCGCGCCTCGCGCAGATGCAGCAGGACTATCTGGACCTGAGCTCGGGGCGGAAGGTCAATACGGCCTCGTACGCGCAGGGCGACGGGTCGAAGTCCGTCACCTACTCCATGGCCAGCATCGGCCAGCTCGCCATGGTGATCCGCCAGCTGCAGGCGCAGCTCGGGATTATCGACCGGCCGCGTAGCGCGATTGGGGTCCGTTTCTGATGGCGAGCCCGCCCGTCATCCTTGATCAGCGCGGCCAGATCGTGCCCAGCCAGGCTATCGACCAGATCCGACAGCGTGGAGCGGCGAGCGGCCGGCGCGGATTTGGGGCAGCGCTGTCGGGCCGGGGCGCCAACCTGTTCGCCTACGACGCCGCCAGCTTCGACAGCCAGGATTTCGGCGACTGGTTCCCCACCACCCGCTCGCCCGACAGCGAGATCAATCCCAACCGGGACCGGATCGCCGCCCGCGCGCGCGACCTTTACCGGAACGACGCCTGGGCGAAGGGCGCGATCGGCCGCATTCTCGACAGCACGATCGGCGCCTCGTACCGGCCGGTGTCGAAGCCCGACTATCGCGCGCTTGCGCTCCACAATCGAGCATTCGACGCGGTGTGGGCGGACGAATATCGCCGCGCGGCAGAGGCGCTGTGGCGCAATTACGCCGAGGACCTCGGCCGATGGAATGATGTCGGCAGGCGGCTGACCGTCAGCCAGCAATTCCGCCTGGCGCTCGGACACAAGCTGGTCGACGGCGAGTCGCTGATAGTCGCGCAGTGGCGCCCTGACCGGATCGGCGAGGCCGGGGCGCGCTACGCCACCTGCTTCCAGGGCATCGATCCCGATCGGCTGTCCAACCCCTTCCAGGCACCAGACACCCGGCATCTGCGCGGCGGGGTCGAGCTGGACGACGACGAGGCGCCGATCGCCTATCACCTCCGGCGCGCGCACCAGTTCGATACGTACAATGCCGTCGAAAGCATGACGTGGGCGCGCGTCGTGCGCGAAGATCCCGATGACGGCTGGCGCCGAGTCTACCACGACTGCGATCCGGACCGCTTCGGCCAGACCCGCGGCCTGTCGATCTTCGCTCCCGTGCTTGGCCGGCTCAAGATGCTGGCCAAGTTCTATGGGCTGAAGCTGCAGGCAGAGAATGTGGCGACCGCGTTCGGCATGTACGTCACCTCGCCGTTCGACCGCGACATGGTCCAGGCGGCGCTCGACGATCCGGATGATGAGGAGAAGGCCTGGTCCTGGTACCAGGGCATGCGGTCGGGCTTCCACGAGGACCGGCAGCTCTCCGTCAGTGGTGTCCGGCTGGCTACGCTGGCGCCGGGCGAGAAGATCGAGACGGTCGCGCCGGGCGGCAACACCGGCGAGTTCAGCCCCTTTACCCACGAGATGCTGCGCGGCGTCGGCCAGGTGCTCGGTCTCTCGGGCGAGCAGGTGACCAACGACAGCTCGGACTCATCCTGGTCGGCCGCGCGCGCCGGCATCGTCGAGGCGGAGAAGACCTTCCTGCGCCGCGAGCACGAGTTCCAGACCAACACCGCGACACCGATGTGGGCGACCTGGATGGAAGAGCCTTTCGCGCGCGGCGAGCTGCCGCTGCCGCGGCGTGCGCCGTCCTTCGCCGAGATGAGGACCGCCTATGCGCGGTGCCGCTGGCTCGGCACGCCACGCGGCTGGGTCGATCCCGTGTCCGAGCGGCAGGGCGAGGTCCTCGGCATGGCCGCGGGCTTCTCCACGTTGGAGAGTGCCTGCGCCAGGCAGGGCAACGACTGGGAAGAGAACCTCGAGCAGCGCGGCGTGGAGATGCGCCGCATGAAGAAGCTTGGCCTGCCCATGCCGCAGTGGATGAACGGCAGCGGCGACACCGCGACCGAAGCGGCGGCGAAGCCGGAAACCCAGGAGGCCTGATGTTCATCGATGTCACCCGCTACGGCGGCGGTCGCGTGCTGCGCGTCGCCGTCGCCGCGATCGCCTATCTTGACGCCTGCGAGGGTGGATCCTCGCTCCACCTGGTCGGCGCCGAGATCCTGCGCGTCACCGAGACGCCGGCGGAAATCGAGGAGCGCGCCATGCCGCAGCTCGCGACCGTCGAGCTGGTGTCCACGCCGTCGCCGACGATCGAGGAGGTCGTTGCCGCGTACCGCCTCGTGGTCGAGCGCTCGGCCAACGGATCGGCCGCAGACGAACAGGCACCCGCGATCACTGCGGACCGCCAGGCCGGCAAGGGTCGGCGCTGATGGCTGCGTTCCCCCGCCACGTCGCCGCGGCGCTGTTCAACTCGCCGCTGGCGCTGCTTCCCGCGGCTGCGCCACTGACCTTGCAGCTACTCGAGCGCTCGATCGGCGCGATGCGCGCGGACGGCGGCGCCGCGACGGACCTCGCCGCCGGCGACGAATGGGGCAGCGGCAGCGGCGGCAAGCGCAGCAGCCGCGACGTCGACAAGCCCTATGACGTGATCGCCGGCGTCGCAGTCATCCCGGTGCGCGGCTTGCTCATCCAGCGCCTTGGCTGGCTCTGGTACTATGGCGACCTATTCGGCGTCAGCGGCTATGATCGCATCCGCGCGATGGTCATGGCCGCACTGGCGGATCCCGACGTCGACGCGATTGTCTTCGATATCGACAGCCCGGGCGGCGAGGTCGCCGGCTGCTTCGACCTAGTCGACACGATCTACGCCGCGCGGGGGATCAAGCCGATTGCGGCGATCCTCGGCGAGAGCGCCTTTTCGGCCGCATATGCCATCGCCTCGGCGGTCGACCCCGGCCGGCTCTGGGTGCCGCGCACCGGCGGCACCGGCTCGGCGGGCGTGATCTACCAGCACCTGAGCGTCGCCAAGTGGCTCGCCAACAACGGCATCTTGCCGACGCTGGTCACCAAGGGCGCGTTCAAGGGCGAGGGCAGCGAGCTGTTCGACCTGTCCAAGGGCGCGCTCGAGCGGCTGCAGGCCGACGTCGACGAGGTCGGCGACCTGTTCGACGAGACCGTCGCCCGCAACCGCGGCATGGCGGTGCGCAAGGTCACCGCCACGCAGGCCGGCACCTTCCTGGGCGGCAAGGGCGTCGACATCGGCTTCGCGGACGCGGTCGCCGCGCCGGACGCCGCCTTTCGCGCGCTGCTCAAGCAGCTCGACTGAACCCCGGGCACGAGCCCGGTCCCGGCCTCGCGCCACATCCCGAAGAGGTGATACCATGAAGTCCAGCCACCTGATGGCGGGCGCGAGCCGTTTCGCGCACTTCGCCGGCCTGACCCGCGCATCGCGCCGCGCGGCCGACGACGATCAGAACGAGACCGGCAGCGACGACAAGGACGACAAGGACGAGGCCAAGGGCAAGCGCTCGCGCGCGTCCGATGATGACCAGGACGGTGACGAGCAGCCCAAGTCCAAGGGCAAGCGCTCGCGCGCCTCCGACGACACCGGCAAGGACGGTGACGACGACAAGGACGCCAGCGACGATGGCGACGAGGACGACAAGCCGAAGGGCAAGCGCTCCAAGGCGTCGGACAACGATGACGGCGACGACGAGCCCAAGTCGAAGAGCAAGCGCTCGCGCCGGGCAGCCGATGACGATGACGACGACGACGGCAAGGATGCCGAGGATGACGACGAGGACGACGACAAGGGCGAGATGAGCGGCCGCAGCTCGGCCGCCAGTGCTCGGCGCCGCGAGCGTGCCCGGTGCGCCGCGATCTTCGGCTCCAAGGCGGCTGCCAGCAATGTCGCCCTGGCGGCCAGCCTCGCTTTCGACACGACCATGACGCGCCGCGAGGCGATCGCCGTCATGCGCGGCCAGGCCGATCGTGCTCCCGAGCCGCAGGGCCGGCGCTCGACCCGTCAGGATCGCAATGCCGACCTGTCGAGCACGGACGACAGCGGCAGCGGCCGCAAGCCAAAGGCCGGTGCCAGCTGGGACCGCTCCTTCACGAAGCTCGGCTTCGGGCCGCGCACCTGAGCTGACCGCCGGCGCCGCGCGCCAACCTTCCCCTCGATCAACAGGAGCCTGACATGGGCGCACCTTCCAATCCCGTCTTCCAGGAAGCCCGCCACACCGGCGGTTACGTCGTCTGGGACTCCAGCGACGGCATGCTCACCCGCGAGCCGATCATACTCGCCCAGGGCTTCGGCCTTCTCGGCGCCGGCCTGGTGCTCGGGCAGGTGACCGCGACCGACAAGTACGAGCCCTATGACCCGACCGCGGCCGATGGGCACCAGAGCGCGGTCGCGATCCTGTACGCCGCTCGCGACACGACCAGCGCCGACAAGCGCGCGGTCGCCAACGTGCGCGGCCCGATGAAGGTGCAGGCGGCCGAGCTCGCCTGGGGTCCGAACGTCACGACCGCAGCGCAGAAGGCAGCCGCGCTCGCGCAGCTCGCCGCGCTCCCGGGCGGCGGCATCCTCAGCATCTGACCTCGCGCACGGGCCATGCGGCCCGCGCTTCCTCTTCGTCGCTCGCGAATGGCGGGCGTCCCCTTCCAAGGAGCATCCCGCCATGTCCGGCTCGATCATCGACATCTTCCGCAGCGACCCCTTCTCCTCCGTCGAAATGACGACGGCGGTGGAGCGCCTGCCGCACCTGCCCGCGTTCCTGCGCAACTCGGGCATCTTCACCGAAAATCCGATCCGCACGACCGCCCTTGCGGTCGAGGAGCGCGATGGCGTGCTCTCGATCGTGCCGATGAGCCAGCGCGGCCAGCCGACCAACGCCGAGCGTACGACCGAGCGCCGCAAGATGCGCTACTTCGAGGCGCCGCGCGTCCGGAAGGGTGACACGATCTTCGCGCACGAGCTGCAGAACATCCGACAGTTCGGCGAGGCGACCGTCTTCATGCAGGTCCAGGACGAGGTCTCGCGACGGCTGAGCGGTCCGACGGGCCTGCTCTCGTCGCTGGACTACACCGAGGAGAACTTGTTCCTCGGCGCCGTCCAGGGCCTGCTGATCGATGCCGACGGCACGATCTGGTACGACTGGTTCGACGAGTTCGAGATGGTGCAGCCCGCCGAGGTCGCCTTCAACCTCGACGCGCAGTCGGCGAACTCTCTCCGCCCGATCATCAACGGCCTGGTCCGTTCGATGGCACGCTCGTCCAAGGGCGCGTTCACCGACAGCACCAGCGTCGTGGCGCTCTGCGGTGACGCCTTCTACGACAAGTTCACCAATCACACTGACGTGATCCGGACGTTCACCAACTGGTCGGACGCGGCCGAGCTGCGCGGCGGCGGCGCCTTCAAGGCCTTCCCCTTCGCCGACGTCGAGTGGATCAACTATCGCGGTTCGGACGACAACACGACCATCAAGATCCCGGACGACAAGGTGAAGTTCTTCCCGAAGAACGCGCCCGGCGTTTTCGAGGAGGCGCTGGCGCCGGCGGAGGGCTTCGACTGGGTCAACACCCCGGGTCAGAAGCGCTACGTGCAGCCGATCTTCGATCGCGACCGCAACGAATGGTGGCGGATGGAAGCGTCGATGTACCCGCTGCCGATCTGCAAGCGCCCCGAGACGCTGCGCACGGGTCGTGTCGGCGGTTGACCGATGGCGCTCGACTGGGACGCGCTGGTCCTCGGGCCGGCAATGGATATCTTCGGCGAGGGTCAGGCCGGCAGGCCTGACACTTGGCCGTCGTACCAGCCGGCCGGCGGCCGCGCGTTCCCGTTGCGCGGCGCAGTGTTCGATTCGAGCTACCGGCGGATCGTCGACCTCACCGACGGCACGACCGAGACGACCGAGCACCCGGTGCTCGGGGTACGCGACAGCCTGTTCGAAGATCGCGAGCCCGCGCAGGGCGACCTGGTCTACATTCCTTCCATCGACCAGCTCTACGCCGTCGACGACGCGCAGCCGGACGGCCACGGCCAGACGCTGCTGATCCTGATCGAGGCGATATGACCACCTCGGAACGCGTTCTCGATCTCGTCTATGACGCGGTCGTTGTGATCGGCGAGGCCAAGGGCCGGGTCTTCCGGCCCGGCAAGCTGCCGACCCAGCAGGACGCCTATCCGCAGATCAAAGTTCAGCTCGCCGGCGAGAGCCGGCAGTCGCTTGGCCGTGGCAGCGTTCAGTTCACCACGACCGCCACGATCCGCGTGACCGCCGAGGTGTCGGCGCCGGTGAAAGCGGCCGATCCGCAGTCGTCCGAGGTGGAACTCCAGCTCTGGGCAATGAAGCGCCAGATCGAGCTAGCCGTGATCGGCAGCTATCCGCTGTTCCGCGAGATTCAGCAGCTTGCCAGCGTGCAGGCGCAGCTCGCGTACGACGCGCAGGCGACTATGCTCGGCGGGGTCCAGATCGACCTCGCCTTTGAGTTCTACGAGGGACCCGAGGACTTTGCGCCCCTGGACGCTGTCGAGCTCGTCGGCGTCGACGCGCACCTGCCCGCCGCTGGCCCGGGCTTCTCGGCCAGGCTCGGCTTCTAGGAGACCACCACCCATGGACATCGTCGCTGTCCCGGGGCGCCTCGTGCGCGACCCGGCGACCCGTCGCGTGGTCGGCGAAGAGCCGGTCACCATCAATCCCGCCGAGCCGTACTGGGCTCGCCTCATCGCCGACCGCGACGTCGCCGAGGCGCCCGAGCCGACCTCCTCGCCGCCGAGCGAGCCCGCCAACGAGGAGACCGAGGCGTGATCCCCTTCAAGCAGATCCCGGCCGGGCAGCGCGCGCCGCTGTTCTATGCCGAGCTCGACGCCTCCAAGGCGAATACCGCGGCGCAGCCCCAGCGCGCGCTCCTGATCGGCCAGAAGACGGCGGTGGGCAGCTACGCGCCCAGCATTCCCGTCGTCGCGCAGTCGACCAGCGACGCACGCGCCGCAGCCGGCCAGGGATCGGTGCTCGCCGGCATGGTTACCGCCTACCGCGCCAGCGATCCGGACGGTGAGATGTGGGTACTGCCGCTTGCGGATGATCCGGCCGCGGTCGCGGCGACAGGATCGATCACCTTCACCGGCGCGACCACGCTGGCGCAGACGCTGTCGCTCTACATCGCCGGGCGCCTGTTCTCCGTGGCGCTGGCAGCGGGGCAGTCGCCCGCCCAGGTCGCGGCTACGGTGGCCGCGGCGATCGCCGCGGTGCCGGAAGCGACGGTGATCGCGGTCGCAGCTGCGGGCGCGATCAACCTGACCGCCAAGAATGCTGGCCTGGTCGGCAATGACATCGACATTCGGGTGAACTACCTCGGCGCGCCGGGTGGTCAGGCAACCCCGGCCGGGCTGGGCGTCGTAATCGTCGCCATGGCGGGCGGCGCGGCCAACCCCTCGCTGACGGCCGCGCTGACCAACATGCAGGATACGAGCTTCGACTTCATCGCCTGCTCGCTGACCGACGCGCCCAGCATGGCGGCGGTCACGGCCCTGCTCAGCGACACGGCACCCGGTCGCTGGTCCTACGCCACCCAAATCTACGGCCACTGCTTCATCGCGTACCGGGGGACCGCCGGCGCCGCGGCGGCCTACGCGACCGGGCTCAACAACCAGCACGTCTCGTGCATCGGCTACACCGACAGCCCGACCCCGCCCTGGAGGTGGGCGGCGGCGCTGGCGGGCGCGGCGGCAAGCTCGATCCGGATCGATCCCGGCGTGCCGCTCCAGTACCTGACGCTCGCCGGCGTGCTCGCGCCTCCGGTTGCGTCGCGCTTCTCGTCGCCGATCCGCAACAACACGCTTTTGTACGGCGGCGTCACGACTTGGACGGCGGACACCAACAACGTGGTGACGCTGGAGAACGTGGTGACGACCTATGTCACCAACGCCGCAGGCCAAACGGACGACAGCTATCTCGAAGTCGAGACGCTGTTCCTGCTGATGGCTATCTTGCGCCGGCTGCGTGGGGTCGTGACGACGAAGTTCGCGCGGGTGAAGCTCGCGGCCGACGGCACGCGCGCGATGCCCGGCGCCCGCGTCGTCACGCCGGCGATCATCCGCGCCGAGCTGATCGCGCAATACCGGCAGCTCGAGGCGGAAGGCATGGTGCAGGGCAGCGCCGCCTTCGCAGCCGCGCTCGTGGTCGAGAAGAGCGCGACCAACCCGAACCGCGTCGACGTGCTGCTGCCCGCCGTCCTCATCGATCAGCTCCGCGTCCTCGCGATGCTGGTCCAGTTCCGCCTCCAGTAGGAGCTACCCGGCATGACCGCTCTCACCCGCCTTGCGGGCACCATGTACGCCACAATCGACGGCAAGCAGTACATGGTCACCGGCGAAGGTAACTACACCGTGTCGAGCGTGACACGCGAGACCCTGAAGGGCCAGTCCGGCATTCACGGCTTCTCCGAGATGCCGCAGCCCGGTAAGATCAGCTGGAAGGCCCGTGACGGTAACGACGTCTCGATCGCGGCGCTGAACGGCGCCGTCGACGCCACAGTCGTGCTCGAGCTTGCCAACGGCAAGATGATTATCGGCCGCAATATGTGGAAGGCTGGCGACCCGATCGCGGTCACCACCGAAGATGCATCCTTCGACATTGAGTTCGAAGGTCCGGACGTGTCGGAGGCCTGAGATGGAGGAGCTATCCGCCCCCGTCGCGCTCGCCGCGCTTGTTGCCGCCTATGGCCGCGGCGAGATCCTGTCGCAGGAGGACAGCGACGTCCTCGCTGGGCTCCAGGTGCAGATCGCGCCCATCCCCGACGAGCTTGTCGTCCATCTCCGCAGACCGGTGAGGCTCGGCGAGGTCGTTTACACCGAGCTGCGCCTCCACGAACCGACCGCAGCCGACTGGACCGCATTCGCCAAGCTCTCCGGCGTAGAGGGGGACGTGAAGGCCGTGTCCGTCATCGCCGCGGTGCCCGAGGCGGCCGTGCGCCAAATCGGCGCGCGCGATCTGCTCAGCGCGGCGAGGTACATTGGCCGTTTTTTGGCCTGAGGCCGCCCGCCTGGCGCGAGCTGCTCGATGCGCTCGGCCAGCGATACGGCCGCCTGCCCGACGAGGTTTCGACACGACCGTGGTCGGTGCTGATCGAATGGGCCGCGACGGCAGGCCTGCTCGATCCCCGACCTGAGGAGGTCCCATGACCAATCCGAAGATCGCGATCGACATCGTCGCGAACGACCGGTCGGGCAAGGGCGTCACCTCGGCCGAGAAGCGGATCGGCACGATCCCGCAGCACGCCGGCGCAGCCAACCGCCGGATGCTTCGCGACGGCGAGGCAGCCGTGAAGCGCAGCTCGCGCGGCATCCTCGGGTCCTTCTCCTCGATCGAGAAGGCGAGCGCCGGCGTGCTCGGTGGCAAGTCGATGACCTCCGGCCTGGTGAAGGGGCTCGACGAGACCCGCAAGGCGACCTCGGGCGTGGTCACCGGCATGGTGGAAGCCGAGTCGGCGATCGGCGCCGTCGGCATCGCGGTCGGCGCCACGGTCGGCATCGTCGCTGCCGCAGCGTACGGCGCCTTCAAGCTGGCCGATGGCTGGTCCAAGGGCGCCGCCTCGATCGGCCGCACGGCCGAGACGATCGGCGTCTCGACGAAGGCGTTGCAGGAGTTCTCCGCCGCGGCAGAGCGCGCCGGCGTCGACAAGGACAAGGCGACAGGCGGGCTGGGCAGCCTGTCGCAGAACCTCAGCGACGCGCGCTACGGTCGCAACAGCGCGACCCTCGCCACGCTGGGGCGGCTTGGCGTTCAGATGAAGCTTGGCGCCAACGGCGACGTCGACGTCGGCGCCATGCTGCCGGCGATCGCCGACGCGATCGCGCGGCAGGGCTCCTCCGGACGACGCACCGTCGCGCGCAATCTCGGCATTGGCCTCGATGTGCTGCCGGCGTTCAGCCAGGGCGGCAAGGCGCTGTCGGCCGACATGGTCGATGCCGACAGCCATGCCGCAGTGCTCGATGATGGCCAGATCGCGACCGGTCGACGCATCTCGCGCAAGGGCGCGACCGTGGGCCAGCTCGCAGACAGGGCGATGTCGGCGGCCGGCGCCGCTGCGGCGGGCGCGACCGAGTCGGGATATGACGCGGCGTTGAGCGGCGGGCGGGCGCTCAGTGACGGCACCGCCTCGCTGGGCGGGGTCATCCGGAGCACCTTCGCGCCGGCAGCAGACAAGATCGCCGCCGGCGGCCGCGCGATCGAGCGAGCGGCATCAGGACTGACCAGCGCCGTGATCAGCGTCGCGCAACGGGTGGCCGGCCGCCACGGCCAGCGCGCCTCGATCGCGCTCGCGCAATACGGGGTCGAGAGCAGCTACGGGCGCCACATGCCGGCGGGGAGCAACAACCCTTTCGGGATCAAGGCGCACGGTGACCAGCCTTTCGTGCTCGCGCGCACCCGTGAAGAGGACGGGCACGGCCACAGCCGTTTCGAGATGGCGAAGTTCCGGAAGTTCGGCTCGATCGAGGAAGCCTTCGAGGAGCGCGCCAAGCTCCTGGACGGCCGGCGGTACGCCCGGGTGAAGGGCGCTGGCTCGGCCGACGAGGCGGCCGATGCGCTCCACGACAGCGGCTATGCGACCGACCACTCCTACGCGCCGAAGCTGAAGCGCGAGATCCACGGCCACGGGCTCGATCGCTACGATGGCGCACCCATACCGGTGAAGGTCGAGATCGATGCCCGCGGTCTGCCGGCGGGGACCCGGACCAAGGTCACGGCGGGGCATGGGTCGCGGCCGGCCATCAGCCACGCGCTCGCGCACGGATAAGGGGGCTCGAGCATGGCGCTGTTCGCCGGCAACCTGTTGCCCGCTTCCTTTCGCGGTGCGCTATTCGCGGTGCTGTCCGACGATGTCGGCGGCGGGCGGCGTATTGTGGTCCACCAGTACCCGGGGCGGGATGCACCCTGGGCGGAGGACATGGGCCGTGCCGCGCGGACCTTCCACTTCCGCGGCTTCATCGTCGACGGCGACGTCATCTTCGCGAGCGGGCCGATCCAGCTGCAGCGCGCCCTGCTGCTCGCCGCCTTCGAGGCGAAGGGCTCGGGTCTGCTGACCCATCCCACGCTCGGCGTGCTCAGCGTCAGCGTCACGCGCTTCGCAATCGGCCAGGATCTCGGCGCCGGTCGCATGTCCTCGATCGAGGTCGAGTTCGTTGAGAGCGGCAGCCGGCAGTTCCCGTCGCTGCTGGCGACCTCGGGGCTGGCGAGTGCCGCGGTCGTCATGGCGGCGGCCTTGGCATTGGACGGGGTCCGCGCGATCGCGGCCGCCAGTGCCGCGGGCGCAAGGCGCAAGGATCTCGCGACCACGGGCGCGACCTGGGCGAGCAAGGCGACCGCGCTGGGGGCCGACGCGACCGCGCTCAACCGCCTCGCCGCCCAGCTGCCCGGCAGCTATGGGCGCTTCGCCGGCGGCGCCAATGTCGGCGCGGGCGGCGCGCGCGCGGTGCCCTACACCGCCTCGACGACGATCGCCGACCTGGTCGAGATAGCGTCGGCCAGTCGGGTCGCGATCGGCGTCGCCGCGACGGGTGTCGCGATCTCGATCGCGCAGGCGACGCTCGCCTATCCGGCCGACTTGCCGGCGGCGGTCCGGACGCTGGTGGCCGCGCTGGTGGCCGCCTGCGCCGACCCAGGCGACGCGCTGCGCCTGCTCGAGCAGCTGCTCGGCTACGTGCCTGCGCGGCCCGAGGCACTGTCGGCGATCGGCGCCGCCTTCGGGTGGCTCGTACGCCGCGCGGCGGTCGAGGCGCTGACCGGCGTCGTCGGCCAGTACCAGCCCGCCAGCCGGGATGATGCTGCGCTGCTGATCGCGCGGCTGGTCGACCTGGTCGACCCCGTAATCGAGGCGGCGGCCGACGTCGGTGACGATGCAAGCTACAAGGCAGCGCGCACGGTACGTGCGGCGATCGTCACCGACCTTCGCTGGCGCGGCGCCGGCCTCGCTTCGGTGCGCACCTTCGCGCCGGGCGCAGGGCTGCCCTCCCTGGTGCTGGCCCAACGCTACTATCGCGACGCCGCGCGCGCGGACCAGCTCGAGGTGCAGACCATGCCGGTCCACCCGCTGTTCCTGCCCGCGCGCTTCCAGGCGCTTGCGGCATGAGCGACGAGGTCGCGATCGGGATCGGCGGCCAGCTGGTCTCCGGCTGGCAGGAGATCGAGATCACCCGGCGGGCGGAAGGCTTTCCGCCCGACTTCTCGATCGGCATGTCCGTGCCGGTCGGCAGTACGGCCAGCCTCGCCGTAGCTGGCGCCGGCTGCACCGTGATGATCGGCGGCGACCTGGTTATTACCGGCTTCATCGATCGCGACGTGCAGAGCGGATCGGACGGCCAGCACCAGGTCGCGCTGGTCGGGCGCGGTGCGACCGCGGACCTGGTCGACTGCTCGGGCCAGTGGCCGACCGGCCAGCGCACCGACGTCGACGCGTTGACGATCGCGCAGACGCTGGCGCAGCCCTACCAGCTGCGGGTCCGCCTTGGGCCAGGCGCGACCGCAGGGCCGAGCGTCCCGCAATGGCTGCTCCAGCTCGGCGAGACCGGGGCCGAGATCATCCAGCGCGTCGCGCGCAACGCGGGCCTGCTCGCGTATGAGGACACCGATGGCGTCCTGGTGCTAGCAAAGGTCGGGGCCGAGCGCGCGGCGAGCGGAGTCGTCTACGGCGGCAACGTCCAGGCTTGGACGGCCGAGAACGGCATGGATGGACGCTTTTCGGAGATCGTCTGTTCGCGCCTAGCGACCGACTCGCTCCAGGAGCTCGCCGGCGACGACTTCTACGACCGAGCTTATGATCCCAACGTGTTGCGGCACCGACGGCTCTACATGGTCGCGCAAGCTGTCGGCGCCGATGATCCCTTCGCGTTCACGTCGACCCGCGCACGTTGGGAGCAGGCGCGTCGGGCAGGGCGGTCGGCGGTGGTGCATGCGACCGTCGACAGCTGGCGCGACAGTGCGGGCAAGCTCTGGACGCCGAACACGCTGGTCCCTGTATCGGTGCCCGGAAACCGGGGCGGCGCCGAGCTGGTGCTGGGCGAGGTGACGTACCGACGTTCGAGCGAGAGCGGCACGACCGCGGATCTCGTGCTGATGCCACCTGCGGCATTCACACCGGAGCCGATCGTGCTCCAGCCTGTCAGCCTTGCCGATGTGAAGGGGTCCGACCAGTGATGGACCGTCTCGCCCATCTGATCGGCATCGGCCGAGCTACCCTTGTCGACGACACGGGCGAGGTACAGCTGGTCCAGGTCACCGAAGGGGCGACCGGCGCCGGCATGGACGACCAGGTGACCGACAAGGTGAAGCGCGTCGCGGAGTTCGGCTTGGCGAGCGTGCCCCCGATCGGGAGCGAGGTCCTGCTGCTGCGCCGCCTGGGGCAGCGCGCCTTGGCGATGGTGATCGGCACCAGCCATCGTCCGTCTCGCCCCCGCGGTCTCAAGCCCGGCGACACGGCGATCTACGACGTCCGCGGCGCGAAGGTGCAGCTGACAGCCGACGGCTTGCTGATCGACTGCGCCGGCCTGCCAGCGATCATCCAGAACGCCATCACCATTACGCTGAAGGCGACCCAGAAGGTGACGATCGATGCGCCTGCGGTCGAGGTCCTGCACGACGTGAAGGTCGGCGGTACGTTCCACGCGACGGGCACGATCTCGACCGACGCCGACGTCACCTTCGCCGGCCATAGCGTCACGACGCTGCGCACCAGCTACGGCGCTCACAAGCATGGTGGCGTGAAGGCGGGCAGCGACGCCTCGGCCGGTCCGGACACGGTCGCATGAGCGACATCGCCACCCGCTGGGATGTAGGCGCGGGCACGGGCGACTGGGCGCTCTCAGTCGCGCAGAGCCTGATCTGGACCGACGAGCGCGGCGACAGCATTATCGATCAGGCGGGTCGACCGGTCGCGGCGCAGTTCACGCCCGGTACCGGACTGGTGGTCGGCGACGAGCTGCTGACCGCGGTGCTCATCTCCCTGTTCACGGATGCCAGCGCCGACCTGGAGGACACGATCCCGGACGGCACTGACGATCCGCGCGGCTGGTGGGCGGGGCCGATCGGCAGCAAGCTGTGGCTGCGGCTCCGGTCAAAGGCAACGCCAACGGTCGCGGCGCTCGTGAAGCACGACAGCGAGCAGGCGCTCGCCTGGCTGGTCGAGGACAGCGTCGCGGCGGCGGTCGAGGTTACGACCGAGTGGACCCGGCCGACCATGCTGGGCGTGCAGATCATCATACGGCGCACCAGCGGCGACGTTCGCGCGCTGGCCTTCTCGCACCTGTGGGAGACGATCTGATGCCTTTCCCCCGCGCCACGCTGTCGCAGCTTCGCGCCCAAGTCGCGGCCGACATCGAAGCGGAGTTGCCCGGCGTCGACGTGCTGCTACGCTATTCCAATCTGGGGATCATCGGCTCCGTGCTGGCTGCTCTGGCCAACGGCATGATGGGCTATCTCGACTGGATCGCACTCCAATCGACCCCTTTCACATGCACCGACGAGGCGCTGGAGGGATGGGCCGCGCTGAAGGGGGAGGTGCGCAAGCCAGCGACCGCGGCGACCGGCACCGTCACCTTCGGGGCGGCGGGCGGTATGATCCAGGCCGGCACACCCGTGAGCCGCAGCGATGGCGTCGGCTATGTGACGACGTCCGATGCGACCGCGGTGAACGGCACGGTGATCGCGCCGGTCGCGGCCTCGGTGACCGGCGCGATCGGCAACACCGACCCCGGCACAGCCTTCTCGCTCGGGGCGGGGATCGCGGGAGTCGCAAGCACCGGCTATTCGACGGCGGCGATCACCGGCGGGGCGGACATCGAGACCGACGCCGAGCTGCGCAGCCGGATGCTGATCGCATACGCCGCGCCCGCGCAGGGCGGATCGATCGCCGACTATGCCGGCTGGGCGCTGGCGGTGCCGGGCGTCACGCGCGCGTGGATCAAGCCCGCGGCCATGGGTCCGGGCACGCTGGCAATCTTCTTCATGATGGACGCGGGCGAGCGCGGACACGGCGGCTTTCCACAGGGTACGAACGGGTGCGGCAGCTACGAGAGCCGCGACACGTCCGCGACCGGTGATCAGCTCGCGGTCGCGAACGCCGTGTTCGGGCTCCAGTCGGTGACGGCGCTGGTCTATGCGGTCGCGCCGATCCCGAACACATTGACGCTGACGATCGCCGGCATGGCGGGCGCGAGCACGACGCTGAAGGCGGCCGTGAGCGCGGCAGTGGCGGCGGCCTTGCTGTCCGACGCGGTACCGGGTGGCCTGACGAACGTCAGCTCGATCGAGGCGGCGATCGCCGCCGTGCCGGGTACCAGTGGCTTCGTCATCACCGGCATCGCCTGCTCGGCCGGTACCATCACGCCCGGCGCTGCCGGAAATATCTCCAGCGATGCAGGCGCCTTGCCGGTGCTCGGTGAGATCACCTGGGCATGAGCACGGCCGAACCGATCTCCTTCGAGGTCAATAACAGCTATGGCGATGGGGGCACGTACACGCCCGTCGACACCGGTTCGGCAACTCAGCCCGCGCCGATCGCGATCGCTCCCGTCGCGCCGGTGGTGGCGACGCCGGCGACAACCGTCACCGTGGCGGCGGCAGCCCCCGCGCCGGTTCCGACCCCGCGTCGGGCAGCGACGGCGCTGCCGGTGCCGGTGGTGGCGGGTGTCGCGCGCTACTCGGCCGCAGACTACGCCGGTGCGGCGCGCGCGCTGATGCCGCGCGGTCGCGCCTGGTCGACGGATCGGGATGGGCAGCAATCCTGCCTGCTGGCGGGGATCGGGCGGGTACTGGAGCGGGTCGACGCGGCAGCAATGGCGCTGCTCGGCGGCACCCGGCCGGGCGAGCTGACGACGATGCTGCCCGAGTGGGAAGCCGCGCTAGGCCTGCCGGACCCGTGCGCGGGCGACACGCCGACGATCGCGCAGCGGCTCGACCAGGTGCGCGGGCGGTTCGTCGGCGCGCAGGGTCAGAGCCGACAGCGGTACGTCGACTATGCGGCCGCGCTGGGGTTCGTGATCGAGATCACCACCTACGCGGCGTTCCGCGCTGGGCAGAGCACCGTCGGTCAGCCGGTCGCCGGCGACGAGTGGACGTTCGTCTGGGGTGTACGCGTGACGAGCATCACCGGGTCGCTGCCGGTCGGCGTCCTGCTCTGCGAGCTCGAGACGATCAAGCCGGCCGAGACGACCATTCTCCTCCTCTCCTGATCGGAGCAGCCATGCAACGTATCGACGGGCCGACCGTGTCGGCCGCGCTTCCCGCACCGCGCGCGACGGGGACGGGCGCCAGTGCGCCCGGCTTCTTCACCCGCGGTGACCCGATCGCGGGCACGCCGCCCACCACGCTTGATGCCGACTGGGCGAACATGATCCAGGAGGAGCTGCTCGCCCCCGTGCTGGCAGCTGGGCTCACGCCCGACAAGGCCGATCACGGCCAGCTGCTCGCTGCGCTGCGAGTGCTCTTCGTCGCCGCAGCTGGCGCCGGCGGCGCGGGTGGCTCCAGCCTGGGGCCGACAGGCCACAGGATCAGCGCCGACGGCTACATGGAGCAGTGGGGCTACGTGCCCGGCGCGATCGGAAGCGAGACGACGGTGACCGTGACCTTCCCCGTCCCGTTCCCGACCGAATGCTTCGATGTCACCGGCCACGTCATCGACAGCACCGCCAGCGTGACCGGCAACACGCAGCTCCAGGAGGTGGCGATCAGCACCACCCAGGCGACGCTCGCCGTCCAGGACCAAAGCGCGACATTTTCGGACGCAGCCGGCGGGTATCGCTGGTCTGCGCGGGGGCATTAAAGATGAGCACGATCGTCTCTTATCCAAGGCTCAGCCGCTCGCTCGACGGAGGTGAGGCCCTCCCAATTTTCCAGGATGGTCAACAGCGGCAGGTATCCGCTTACGACATCGCCGTACTTGCGCCGAGCATCGCCGAAACCGCCGGTCAGCAGCTGACAGGAGAAGGGCCGCCAGCTGCCGACCTCGGCAGTCTCGGGCAGATGTACTACGATAGACGCGGGGGGATCACCACGACCCTTTATGGCCCCAAGACCTCTATGGGCTGGGGCGAGGGGCAGCCGCTGAAGGGCGATCCCGGCGGCAACGTGCTGGCCGTCGGCTTTTTTGCCGAGCTTGGCACCCTCAGCATTCCCATGGGCACGGACCTGATCCAGACCAGCGGAAATACCCAGCCGGGGTGGGGCTCTGCCCTCTACGCCATCGATCCGGATCAAGCCGACCAGACTGCGACCGCTTGGCGGGGCAGGTCTATGAATGGCCGTTGGTTTCGGCTCGTTCCTGACCAGGGTATCACGCTGGCAATGTTCGGTGCTCTGGCCGACAATACGACGGATACGACCGCGGCCTGGGCTGCCGCCTTCGCCTACGGTGTATTTCCGCTGACCGTCGAGCCCGGTGCCGCCCCGTACCGGATCTACACCCGGAATGCGCTCGGCATCCAGGTGCCGGCGAAAGCGACCATCTGGGCGACTGGCGCGGAGGTGCAGCTCGACTCCGCCGACCAGCCGGAAGCTTTTCGCTTTGGCTTCAATCTCGACGGCACGCAGGACTTCCACTGGCTCGGCGGCAAGATCAGCTGCAAGGCGCTGGTCTCCGGCTGCTCCTTCGGAGGCGGCGCGAGCTGTGGCCGCATCCGGCTGGAGGGCATCACGGACTGCACACGCGGCCCCGTCTTCACCGCCACGCCGATCGCGTCAGGGATCGGCGTCGCCATCGCCATCGTTAATGCGCCGGCCGGTACCTTTACGGTCCCTGGCCACGGCCTGACCACCGGCGAGCTGATCAGCCTCTATCGCGCGGATCAGAACAATAACCTCTACAATTTTTTGGAGACCCACCGCGATTATTACGTGATCGTGGTGGACGCCGACACCATCCAGGTTGCTGGAACCAGAACGCTGGCGCTCCAGGGAACGCGGGTCGGCTTTAATGCTCGGCTAGGCTCCC
Organism: Sphingomonas bacterium; assembly: GCF_903643035.1. GTDB lineage: Bacteria > Pseudomonadota > Alphaproteobacteria > Sphingomonadales > Sphingomonadaceae > Sphingomonas. The sequence continues at coordinate 23,197 of NZ_CAHJWW010000009.1, forward strand.
CGCCCACCCATCTGCGCAAGGGGCTGGTGACATCCAAGTCGCTGGAGATCGTCGACTACAGGTGCGAGAACACCAGCAACGGCCCGCATGTGTTCGGGATGTGGGAGCGGGTGCTTATCAAGAACCTGACCGGCTACACCAATAGTGTGCAGCTGTTCCAGTTCGAGCGGCCGGGTGGCGGCGTCTGGCTGACCTGGGGCTATGTCTTCGTCTCGATCGTCGACGATGTCGACTGCGAGGCGTCGGCGCTGGGCGGGGTCGAGTGGTCGCACTGCCACGAGATCCACGCCAAGCGCATCCGCGTGCGCAATCCCAATCGCCTGATCGACGGGACGCTCATGGGCTACAAGCCCGAGGCCCCGGACGAGGCGACCGCCTATGCCGGCATCAGCATCGGCGCGATGACGACGGTCGCGACCTTCGAGGACTGCTATGTCGAGGGCGCGCCCGTGCTCCCCGCGACCGGACCCCGGTCGAAGTGGGCGCACGGCACCGAGACAGCCGGCATCCGCCTGTTCCAGCCGTCGGGGCTGGTGACCTTCCTGCGGTGCGGGGGCGTCGGCAATGCCAAGTCCGACCTCGACATCGCCCAGACCGCGGGTGACGGCTACACCCGCGGCTTGAAGGCGCAGGATCGGATCATCATCCGCGAGTCGCAATTCCAGTCGGCGCTGCCGATCACGACGACCGATCCGAATGATCTTCCGACAATCGACGCGGACGCCACAGCCGACCCGTTCGGCCGGCTTTTCGGTGGCTCGCCCGCCAGCCTCGCGCTGCCGGGCTGGAATCTCGTCGGTCCGGACGGCGCCGTGGTCGACTGGCTCAAGCTCGGCCCCAATGTCAGCGTGGATACAGCGAGCAAGAAATACGGCTACGGCTCCGTCAGCTATCGGGGCGGCGACCGCTTTACCAATACCGGCATCAATCTGCCGAGCAGCTTCCGGGTCGGCAACTGGGTGCACGTCTATGTGCTCATGGCGATCAACAGCAGCCACACGGCCCAGGTCCCCAACTTCTTCGCGTGCTGGGATGACGAGGTCGACAAGGGCATATTCTACAGCTTCAAGAACATCGGCGTCGGCGACCTGATCCTCGACACGTACATGGTCGCGCACGCCATATTGCCCTCCTCCAGAACCACGACGGGGCTGCGCCTGTACCCGCATTTCGCGCAGGACTGCCCGCCGGTCGCCGATCCCGACTGGTACTACAAGCTCGAGGGCATGTGGGTGTGGTCGACACCTAATCCCTTCTCCGCTCCCGGTATCGACCTTTCCCAGCCGATCGTCACCAATGGCGCGCCGACGCTCGGCAATCACTTCCAGGGCGAGAAGTTCATGTGCGCGGCACCCGCAACAGGCGGCAGCATCGGCTACGTCTGCACAGTCGCGGGCGCGCCAGGGACTTGGGGTTCTTTCGGAGCCGAAGCCACGCAGATCTATCAAGAAGGCACCTTTGTGCCCGTCCTATATGGAAGCATAACCGCGGGAACACGGACAGGAGGTTCGGCTGCCGGCCGTTACACACGCAAAGGCGACACGGCCACGATCGACCTTACGATCTCCCAAACCAGTCACACTGGCACGGGAGAGATGCGGATCGCGTTCAACCTGCCGTTCACTTTGCAGGGTGACAGAAACTATCCAACTACTATCACTTGTGCTGGACTTGTAACAAATCCAGGCACGACGCTTCAAGCGTTTGTTCCGCAAGGACAGGCTTATGTGGCGCTTGTAAATCTAACTAATTCGGGAGATCGAGCAGCTATTCCTTTCGACAACAACACGGGCGCTCTTGCTGATCTGACGATATCTTTTGAAGCTCATATCTACGTGCCCGGTCGAGTTTGATGGTCTGCTTAACGCTGCTCGCCCTAGTGGCCAGTGCGCCAGCGAGCCACGCGCTCAGCCGCCCCGCGCTCTGGATGGAGATGGCGATGCACTTCCCCGGGCTGCTCGTCGCGACCAATGGCGTGCGTCTGGTCGGCTCGGTGCTGGCGCTGGCCGTGCTGATGCTGTGGACGCCGTCGGGCGTGCGCTGCCTCCTTGCTCGCCATGCCGAGGCGCTCGCGCGGCGCGCCGCGCGGCTGCCCGGCGGGCTGGC
>NZ_CAHJWW010000010.1 GCF_903643035.1 Sphingomonas bacterium
CCCCGCCACGAGCGGGGCGACGCCGTCCCACGCCCGGAAACGCAGCGGCGTCGCCCGGTCGACGACCTCGGGCAGGGCGAGCCGGCAACCGGCATCGAGCGCCGCGCGGTCCAGGGGCGCGGGATCGGCCTCCCCCCCCAGCGGTGCATAGCTGGCGACGACCTGCCCCGGCACCAGCCGCGACGAGAACCGGTCGCCGGCCGCGATCGCCACGCCGGCACGCGCCGCGAACCGGTCGCGTTCGGCCCGCATCCGGGCGCGCAGGGCCTGCTTGTCGGTCATGCGCTCATCGGTTCGGGGGCGGGGTGACGGGACCGCCGTGGCCGTGTGCTTGATTATCCACTGACGCCCAGTACGTCAGATGGGGACCATGTACGTCAGACCAGGATCTGCGCAGGGACAGCCCCCTTGGATGATAAATAGCCTCAGGGATGTCTCGTGCTCGCACCGGGCAGTACCCGTCGGCGCATCAGTTAGGCGCTTGGCGGGCTCTGCTCAAGAGCGGAGGCGAGGCCCTCCAGCCGATCGGCGAGCTTTTCCAGCATCGCGGGGCTTGCCGCACCGGGCTCGGGCGGGCGGTTCTCCGCTTCCTCCAGCGCATCGGCCAGCATCAGCGCCACGAACAGCATCGCCCGCTCGCCGCTCAGGCTGCCGGCCGCTCGGTTGGCGGCGGCCCATCGCTGGTCCAGCAGGCCGCCGAGATGGCGCACCTGCGCCTCCTCGCCGTCGCGACAGGTGACGGAATGGCGCCGATCGCCGATCTGCAGCACGACCTCGGCCATCAGGAGGCGGTCCCGCGCGCGATCACGTCGTCCAGCGCCGCGACCGCCTCGGCCATGCGTGATTTCAGCGCGGCATGGCGGCTGGCGAGCGCGTCGCCCGCCTGCGCCCGCGCCGCGACCGCCGCCTCGATCCGCGCGATCGCCCAGTCGATCCGCGCGAGCGCGGTGGGGTCGTTCCGGTCGGGCGCGGTTGGGTGATCGTCCTCAGCCATCTCCCTTGGATTAGCATGGGCGGGGAAGGCGGCAAGCCGTTTCGAAGGAGGACGCAGGGTGCGGCCCGGCGCGCTCCGGTTGACGGGCCGCGTCCGCGTCCGCAAAGACGCGCGGGATATTCCCCGCCGGCCATGCGCGCGGGGCGAGGGGGAGACTTGGCATGACGGTGAAGGTGGCGATCAACGGTTTCGGCCGGATCGGGCGGCTGGTGGCACGCGCCATGCTGGAGCAGAAAAATAGCGGCCTCGATCTGGTGACGATCAACGATCTGGCGGACGCGAGGTCGAACGCCTGGCTGTTCAGCCGCGATTCGATCCATGGCCGGTGGCCCGGCGAGGTGTCGGCAGAGGGCAACGATCTGGTGATCGACGGCAAGCGCATCCGCGTGACCGCCGAGCGCGATCCCGCCAACCTGCCGCACGCCGAGCTGGGCGTGGACCTAGTGCTGGAATGCACCGGCTTCTTCACCGACGACAAGTCGTGCCGCAAGCACATCGACGCGGGCGCGAAGAAGGTCCTGATCTCCGCGCCGGGCAAGAACGTCGACCTGACGGTGGTCTATGGCGTCAACCACGACAAGCTGACCGCGGAGCACACGATCGTCTCCAACGCCTCGTGCACCACCAACTGCCTGGCGCCGGTCGCCAAGGTGCTCAACGACGCGATCGGTATCGAGCGCGGGCTGATGACGACGATCCACGCCTATACCAACGATCAGAAGATCCTCGACCAGATCCATCCGGACCTGCGCCGCGCGCGCGCCGCGGCGATGAGCATGATCCCCACCACCACCGGCGCCGCGCGCGCGGTGGGCGAGGTGCTGCCCGAGCTGAAGGGCAAGCTCGACGGCTCCGCGATCCGCGTGCCGGTGCCCGACGGCAGTCTGGTCGACCTGACCTTCACGCCGTCCCGCGACACGACGCGCGAGGAAGTGAACGCGCTGCTCAAGGCCGCCGCCGAGGGACCGATGAAGGGCGTGCTCCACTATACCGACGAGCCGCTGGTCTCGATCGACATCGTCCACACGCCCGCATCGTCGACGGTCGACAGCCTGGAGACGGCGGTGATCGACGGCAAGCTGGTGCGAGTCGTCAGCTGGTACGACAACGAGTGGGGTTTCTCGAACCGGATGGTCGACACCGCCCTGGCGATGGCGGCGCTGATGTGAGCGGGCCGGTGTGAGCGGTTCGGTGTGACTGCGCCGATGTGACTGCGCCGATGTGACTCCGGGACGCGGCGAGTGCGGTTGCGCACGCTTCCTGCTTGTTCCATGCTGCGGTGCGGGAACGAAATGGAGGGTCGGGCGTGACGGCGCAGCCTGCAAGGGGCGAGATGCGAGGGACCGCGGGCCGGATCGGCGCGGTGGAGACCGGCGTGATCGCGGGACTTGCCCGCCACGCCTTTCCCAAGGCGCCGATGGAGGTGCTGGAACGGGCGGAGATCACGCCGGAACTGGGCATCGTCGGCGACGCGCGCGGCCGGCGCAAGCCGGGGAGCGCGGGGAAGCGCCAGATCACGCTCATGGAGCGCGCGGACTGGGCCGCGGCGATGGCGCAGGTGGGCGCCGATCATCCCTGGTGGATGCGCCGCTGCAACATCGCCGTCGACGGGCTGGACCTGCCGCAGCGGCCCGGCGCGCTGCTCCGGCTGGGACGCGACGTGGTGCTGGAGGTGACGCGCTTCACCGATCCGTGCGAGCGGATGGAGATGCTGGCGCCCGGCCTCTTCGCGGCGCTGGTTCACGACTGGCGCGGCGGGGTATGCGCCCGCGTGCTCGCCGGCGGCGCGCTGACGGTGGGCGACTGTATCAAGGAAGCGTGATGACCAAGCCATACAAGACGCTGGACGACATCTCCGCCCTTTGCGGCGACATCACGGGCAAGCGCGTGCTGGTGCGCGAGGACCTGAACGTGCCCATGGCGGAGGGCGCGGTGAGCGACGACACGCGGCTGCGCGCGGCGGTGCCGACCGTGGCCGAGCTTGCCGATCGCGGCGCGGTCGTGCTGGTGCTCGCGCATTTCGGCCGGCCCAAGGGGGTGTCGAGCCCGCAGCTGTCGCTGGCGCAGGTGACCCGGCCGTTCGAGCAGGTGCTGGGCCGTCCGGTCCGCTACATCGACTGGGATGGTGCGGGCGACGCGGTGGCGACGCTGGCGCCGGGCGACATCGCGCTGCTGGAGAACACGCGCTTCTTCGCCGGAGAGGAGAAGAACGCGCCCGACGTGGTCGAGCGGTTCGCCGCGCTGGGCGACCTGTACGTCAACGACGCGTTCTCCGCCGCGCATCGCGCGCACGCCTCGACGGAAGGGCTGGCGCGCGCGCTGCCCGCGTTCGCCGGACGGCAGATGGAGGCGGAGCTCGACGCGCTCGAAAAGGCGCTGGGCGATCCCGAGCATCCGGTCGCGGCCGTGGTGGGCGGCGCGAAGGTGTCGACCAAGCTCGACGTGCTCAGGCACCTCGTGGCGCGGGTCGATCACCTCATCATCGGCGGCGGCATGGCCAACACCTTCCTCGCCGCGCGCGGCGTGAACGTGGGCAAGTCGCTGTGCGAGCACGAGCTGGCGAGCGTTGCGGACGGGATCATGGCGGCGGCGGACGCGGCGGGCTGCACCGTCCACCTGCCCTATGACGTGGTGGTGGCGGCGGAGTTCAGGGCGAACCCGCCGGTGCGTACCGTCAACGTGCACGAGGTGGCGGCGTACGAGATGATCCTCGACGTCGGCCCCGCGGCGGTAGAGGCGCTGGGCGACGTGCTCAAGAACTGCCGGACGCTCGTGTGGAACGGGCCGATGGGCGCGTTCGAGACGCCGCCGTTCGACGCGGCGACGGTGGCGCTGGCGCGTACCGCGGCGGCGCTGACCGGCGACGGCGGGCTGGTATCGGTCGCCGGCGGGGGCGATACCGTCGCCGCACTCAACCAGGCGGGGGTGGCGGACCGGTTCACCTTCGTCTCCACCGCCGGCGGCGCGTTCCTGGAATGGATGGAGGGGCGCGAACTGCCGGGGGTCGCGGCGCTTGCGAGGTAGGGAACTTCCCTGCTTTCGCTGACCTCCAAGGTCGCCGGAGGTAAGGCGAGGACGGTCACTTCGCCGCCGCGACCGGTGCCGGCTCCTGCAGCAGCGGCGCCAGCTCGCGGTTCAGGTCGTCGAGGTCGAAGGCGGCGGCCTTCATGTACCGGATGCGGCCGGCTCGATCGATGATGTAGTTGGTGGGCACCGCCTTGATCGTCTCGTACGGCCCCTTCAGTGCCCTGACCGGCGGGATCGCCATCGCCTTGAACAGCGGCCTGAGCAGGTACAGCGGCAGCGAGTCCTCGGTGGTGATCGCATAGACGGCCAGCCCGTGCGGCTTCTGCTGGCGGTAATAGGCGTCGAGCAGCGGCAGTTCCCTGCGGCACGGCACGCACCACGTCGCCCAGAAGTTGAGCACCACCACCTGCCCGCGCAGGTCCAAGAGCGAGACGCTGGAGCCGTCGACCAGCTTCAGGGTCGCATCGGGCGCCATCTCGCCGACCACGGGTTGCGGCTTGCGACCCGCCGATGCCGGCGCGGCGAGCGCCAGCATCGATATCAGTACCGCGACCCTTGCGACCCTGCCGCACATCCCGTTTTCCCCGTCGACGCGACCTGGGTCAGGTTGGAGCGCGGGCGGCCGCCTCGTCAAGACGCAGGGGCTGCCCGCCTTGACGGATCGGCCGATCGGCGGAATGGCACGCCAAGGGGCCGCGAGCGGGATCGCGGGCGACAGGGAGACGCACATGCCGACGGATCGCGACGTGATGATGGCGCAGATGGTGAGCGGGGCAGGGTTCATCGCCGCGCTCGACCAGTCGGGCGGCTCCACCCCCGGTGCGCTCAAGGCCTATGGCTATGCCGAGGGCGACTGGTCGGGCGACGAGGAGATGTACGACCTGATCCACAGGATGCGCGTCCGCATCGTCACCGCGCCGTCGTTCACGGGGAAGAAGGTGCTCGGCGCGATCCTGTTCGAGCGCACGATGGACGGAACGGTGGGGGACGGGATGCCTGTTCCAGCGGCGCTGTGGAAGCGCGGCGTGGTGCCGTTCCTGAAGATCGACAAGGGGCTGGAGGACGAGGCGGATGGGGTTCAGATGATGAAGCCGATGCCAGGCCTCGATGCGCTGCTGGCGCGCGCCAAGGGGCTGGGCGTGTTTGGCACCAAGGAGCGGTCGGTCGTGAAAAGCGCCTCGCCGACGGGCATCGCGGCGATCGTCAGGCAGCAGTTCGAGATCGGCGAGCAGGTCAACGCCGCCGGGCTCATGCCGATCCTGGAGCCCGAGATATCGCTGAAGGCGCCCGATCGCGCCGCCGCCGAGGCCATCATGTGCGAGGAGATCGAAAAGGAGCTGGACGCGATCACCGGCGACCGGCGCGTGATGCTCAAGCTGACCATCCCGGTCGAGGCGGATACCTACGCGGCGCTGATCGGCCATCACCGTGTCGCGCGCGTCGTCGCGCTGTCCGGCGGGTACAGCCGCGACGAGGCGTGCGCGCAGCTCGCGAAGGACCACGGCATGATCGCCAGCTTCTCGCGCGCGCTGCTGGAGGAGTTGCGCCAGGACCAGGACGACGCGCGGTTCGACCAGGTGCTGGGCACCGCGATCGACGCGATCTACACCGCGTCGGTGGTGAAGACCGTGGCGGCGTGAGCATGGCCGCGGCCGTCGAAGGTTTGCCCGGAGAGCCATCCGGAGAGCCGTTCGGAGATCTGGCCGATCCCTTGGGTCCGCTGAACCCGGACTTCGCGGTCCGGTTCCAGCGCGACATGAAACGGCCGCCGTGCCAGCTGTACCTCGTCTCGCCGCCGGACGTCGGCGGCGGCTTCCCGGACCGCCTGTCGCGCGCGCTCGACGCGGGACCGGTCGCGGCGTTCCAGTTCCGGGTGAAAGGCGTCGACCAGCACGTCGCGGCGAAGCTCGCGGAACCGTTGCAGGCGATCTGCGCCGCCCGCGATGTCGCGTTCATCGTCAACGACTCGATCGCGCTCGCCAGGCGCCTGGGCGCCGACGGCGTCCACCTGGGGCAGGACGACGGGGACCCGCGCGAGGCGCGGGCGGCGCTCGGCCCCGGCGCGCAGATCGGCGTCACCTGCCACGACAGCCGGCATCTGGCGATGGAGGCGGGCGAGGCGGGCGCGGATTATGTCGCGTTCGGCGCGTTCTTCCCGACGACGACCAAGGCGACGGGCCATCGGCCCGATCCGGTGATCCTGTCGTGGTGGTCGGCGGTGTTCGAGCTGCCGTGCGTCGCGATCGGCGGCATCACCCCCGCCAACGCCGCGCCGCTGGTCGCCGCGGGCGCCGACTTCATCGCGGTGTCCGGCGCGGTGTGGGGCGGCGACGAGGCGGCGGCGGTGCGCGCGTTCGGACCCGTGCTAGGGCGTTGACCGCAGACGGGTTTTCGGGTCCGTGCGTCCCGTGTCCGCCCAATCGTCCGGCGGCGCGACGGGGAGAATCATTTTGAATCGTATGGCGTTCGTGACCATGCTGGTCGCTGCAACAGGGGCGGGAGCGGTCGTCGCGGCCCAGCCGGGCAGGGTTCCGGCCCCCGAAAAGCCCGCGCTGGTGATCGACCGCAGTCTCCTGAAGCTGGAAGTGATCCTCGACCACCTCGGCTTCTCGCCGGGCGTGCTGGATGGGCAGAAAGGCATGAGCCTGACGGCGGCGATCAAGGGATTCCAGGAGAGCCGGGGCCTGCCGACGACGGGTACGACCGACGAGGCGACGCTGCACGCGCTCCAGCCATATGCGGCGATCCAGGGGACCAGGACGCTGACGCTCGACGCCGCGACCCTGACCTACCAGTACACCAACCCGATCCCGCACAGCGAGGATGCGCAGGCCAGGCTTCCGGCGCTGAACTACAGGACGCCGATCGAGAAGCTGTCGGAGAGCTTCCACACGACGCCCGAGGTGCTGGCGGCGCTCAACGATCCGGGCATCAAGCTGGCGCCCGGCACGAAGATGGTGTTCCCCAACGCTCTGCCGACATCGCGGGCCTATGACGCCAAGCTGCCCGATCACTGGCGCCAGACGCTCAACATGCTCAATGTCGACGCCAACGAGCCACAGGTCGCAAAGGTGGTCGTCGACAAGTCGGACAAGGTGCTGCGCGGTTACGATGCGGCCGGCAAGCTGGTCGCGCAGTTCCAGGTGACGACGGGCAGCACGCACGATCCGCTGCCGATCGGCACATGGAAGATCTACGGCGCCGACTACAACCCGAAGTTTCACTTTAACCCCAAGCTGTTCTGGGACGCCAAGAAGGGCGAGAAGAGCGCGATGCTGCCGGCCGGACCCAACGGTCCGGTGGGTGTCGTGTGGCTGGACCTGTCCAAGGAGCATTACGGCATCCACGGCACCCCCGCGCCGGAACTGATCGGCCGGACGGAGAGCCATGGTTGCGTGCGGCTGGCCAACTGGAACGCCGCGCGTCTGGCGATGATGATAAGGCCCGGGACGCCGGCGATATTCCAGGAGTAGGGTCGTGGCCCGGTCAGTCGCGTGACGAGGATCGGCTGGATGATCCTCGCGGTCGTCGTCCTCGCCGCCATCGGGTTCGGGTCGATGGTCCGGATCGGCGGGAACGACGGCGGCGCCCGGCGGAGGGCGGCGGCGGTCTTCCGGCCGGTCCCTCCGGTCCTCGCGCACTCGTCGCCGGGCCTGCTGGCGGTCCCCGTGACGGGCGTCGCGCGGTCGGCGATCGAGGATAGCTGGGGCGACGCGCGCAGGGATGGCGCCGGCGCACATCATGGTACCGACCTGATTGCGCCGGCCGGAACCCTTGTGGTCGCCGCCGCGCCGGGCCGAGTCGAAAAGCTGTTCCACAGCGCCCTGGGCGGCATCACGCTCTATGAGCGATCCGTCGATCGGCACTGGCTGTATTACTATGCGCATCTCGCCGGCTATGCCTCGGGCGTCCATGAGGGGCAGGCGGTGCGCGCGGGCGATCCGCTGGGCTTCGTCGGCGATACCGGAGATGCGGGGCCGGGCAATTTCCACCTGCACTTCGGCCTGTCGCGCGTCGCGCCGGAGGGCCACTGGTGGCAGGGCGAGGACGTCAACCCGTTCCCGCTGCTTGCCGGACGGCCGTCGCGGCGCTAGATCAAGGCCATCCAATCACCTCCGTTCGCCCCGAGCTTGTCGAAGGGTGTGACCAGTGCATGCGCTTCGACAGGCTCAGCACGAACGGGCTTTGTAGGTTTAGACGGTCATGAAGATCAGCGGCGTGGACATTCGTCCCGGCAACATCATCGAGTATGAGGGCGGCATCTGGCGCGCGGTGAAGATCCAGCATACCCAGCCCGGCAAGGGCGGCGCGTACATGCAGGTCGAAATGAAGAACTTGGTCGACGGGCGCAAGAACAACGTCCGCTTCCGCTCGGCGGAGACGGTGGAGCGCGTGCGGCTCGACACCACCGACTTCCAGTTCCTGTTCCGCGACGGCGCGCAGCTGACGTTCATGGACAAGGTGAACTACGAGCAGATCACGCTCGACGCCGACATCCTGGGCGGCGCCGCCGCCTTCCTGCAGGACGGGATGGACGTGGTGATGGAGCTGTACGACGAGCGGCCGATCAGCGTGAAGATGCCCGACACGATCGAGGCCACGATTGTCGAGGCGGACGCGGTGGTGAAGGGTCAGACCGCCTCGTCGAGCTACAAGCCCGCGATCCTCGACAACGGCGTCCGCGTGATGGTGCCCCCGCACATCGCGGCGGGGACGAAGATCGTGGTGGACGTCTACGAGCAGACGTACGTGCGGCGAGCCGATTGAGACGAGCGGCGCAGCCGCCCGCACAGGCGGCCGCCCGGCCGGCGGGCGCGAGCCCGTTCGACGACACGGCTTCGCCGCGGCGGGCCTGAGAGTTCCCACCCCCAACCCCTCCCCCAAGCGGGAGGGGAGGAGCCGATGCCATGCCCTCCCACTCCGGCCTGATGACCATAATGGATCGCGCCGCGCGCAAGGCGGCGCCACGGCTGCGGCGCGACTTCAACGAGGTCCAGCAGCTTCAGGTCAGCCGCAAGGGTCCGGCCGACTTCGTCAGCCAGGCCGACCAGCGCGCCGAGCAGACGATCTATGAGGAACTGAGCCACGCGCGGCCCGACTGGGGGTTCCTGATGGAGGAGCGCGGCGAGATCGCCGGCGATCCGGCCAAGCCGCGCTTCATCGTCGACCCGCTCGACGGCACCAGCAACTTCCTGCACGGCGTACCCCATTTCTGCATCTCGATTGCGGTCGAGGAGCCGATGCCCAACGGCAGGCGCGAGATCACCACCGGCCTGACCTATCAGCCGCTGACGGACGAGAGCTTCTGGGCCGAACGCGGCCGCGGCGCCTGGCTGCAGGACCAGCGATTGCGCGTGTCGGCGAGGCGGGACCTTTCGGAGGCGTTGATCGGCACCGGCATACCGTTCCTGGGCCATGGCGACTTCGTCCAGTGGAGCCGCATCTTCGGCGCGGTCGCGCCGCAGGTGGCGGGCGTGCGCCGGTTCGGCGCGGCGGCGCTCGATCTCGCGTGGGTGGCGGCCGGGCGGCTCGACGGCTTCTGGGAGTCGGATCTGAAGCCGTGGGACTGGTCCGCCGGGCTGCTGCTGGTGAAGGAGGCGGGCGGCTTCGTCACCGACTATCGCGGCGGCGACCGGCCCGGCGAGCGCAACGAGTTCCTGGCCGCCAACGACGCGCTCCACTCGCGGCTGCACAAGCTGGTGGCGGGCGCGCTGCGATAGCGCGGCACGCCTTGCGGCAGGACGGGACGGCACCTGGCCCGACATCGTCGTTGCGAGCGCAGCGAAGCAATCCGACGGCCCGATCCTGACGATCGCCCGGATCGCCCGGATCGCCTGGTCGCCACGTTTGTCGCGGCGGCGTGGCCTTGCCGTATAACCTGCCGCGCACCTGGCGAGGCTCGACGTTGATGCGCGCAACTCGTGCCGGCGTTGCGAGTCATTCTCACGCGCTCGCGACCTTGTTCGCCCATGGCGGCGCCCTTAAAGCATCATCTGTCCTTTCGCATCTGCGAGAACCGCCTTGGTCGACTTGTCGCAATACCTTCCGATCCTGATGTTCCTGGGCATCGCGATCGTGCTGTCCAGCGCGTTCGTTTTCCTGCCGATGGTCGTCTCGCGCCTGACCGGATCGCACCAGCCCAGCGTCGAGAAACTGAGCGAGTACGAGTGCGGTTTTCCCGCGTTCGAGGACCCGCGCAGCCAGTTCGACGTGCGCTTTTATCTGGTGGCGATACTCTTCATCGTCTTCGATCTTGAGGCGGCGTTCCTATATCCTTGGGCAGTATCGGTATTTTCGCTGGGTTGGACCGCGTGGGGCGCGATGATGGTCTTCATCGCCGAGCTTGCGCTGGGTCTCGTCTATGCCTGGAAGAAGGGAGCCCTCGATTGGGAGTAGAGCTGAAGCCCGCGCCGGATGCCGGTACGGCGGTCGTGCCGCCGGACACGGGCTATTTCGACAGCCTCAACGGCGAGCTGACCGACAAGGGGTTCCTCGTCACCTCGACCGAGGACCTGTTCCAGTGGGCGCGCACGGGCTCGCTGTGGTGGATGACGTTCGGCCTTGCGTGCTGCGCGGTGGAGATGATCCACGCCAACATGCCGCGCTACGACCTCGAGCGGTTCGGCGCCGCCCCGCGCGCCAGCCCGCGCCAGAGCGACGTGATGATCGTCGCAGGTACTTTGTGCAACAAGATGGCTCCGGCGCTGCGCAAGGTCTACGACCAGATGAGCGAGCCGAAGTACGTCATCTCCATGGGTTCGTGCGCGAACGGCGGCGGCTACTATCATTACAGCTATTCGGTGGTGCGCGGGTGCGACCGGGTGGTGCCGGTCGACATCTACGTCCCCGGCTGCCCGCCGACCGCCGAGGCGCTGCTGTACGGGATCATGCAGTTGCAGCGCAAGATCAGGCGGAGCGGGAGCATCGAACGGTGAGAGCGCCAGCGCCGGCCTATGCCGCGGACCTGAATGACGAGACGATCGACTTGGCGCGCGAGGCGTTGGGCGATATGTTGCTGACCGCGCAGGACAAGGTTGGCGAAGTGTCGCTGTTCGTCCGCCGCGAGCACGTCGTCGAGGCCATGCAGCGGCTGCGCACGACGCCCGGCTTGGAATACCAGCAGCTGATGGAGATCGCGGGCGTCGACCGTCCCGATCGGCCCGAGCGGTTCGAGCTCGTCTACATGCTGCTGTCGCTCACCCGGAACCACCGTATCCAGGTGCGGGTATCGACCGACGAGGACGCGCCCGTGCCGTCCGTCACCGGCATCTGGTCGGTCGCGGGCTGGCTGGAGCGCGAGGTGTACGACCTGTTCGGCGTGCTCTTCACCGGCAATGACGACCTGCGGCGCATCCTGACCGATTACGGCTTTCGCGGCCACCCGTTGCGCAAGGACTTCCCGATGACGGGCTATGTCGAGCTGCGGTATTCGGAAGAGGCCAAGCGCGTGGTGTACGAGCCCGTCCGCCTCGCGCAGGATTTCCGGACGTTCGACTTCCTCTCGCCGTGGGAGGGGGCAGGCTATGTGTTGCCGGGTGACGAGAAGGGCTTGCTGCTGCCGCAGGAGAAGGGCGCGCAGTCGCCGCTGACCGCCGACCAGACGATGAAGGCCGATGCGGTCAAGCCGGCCTCGAAGGAGCCCGAGGGAAGCAGTTCGGGCTATGCAGCCGGTGCCAATTCGTCGGGGGATGCCGCCGGCGGCGGTGCGGGCAATACGGCCGGCGAGAAGCCGAAGAGTTCCGATGTCGTGCCCAGCAAGGGCGGAGGACAGAACCAGTGACCGACACCATGACCGATCATGTAACGGCCGATCAGGCGAACGCCGATACGCAGCTCGATCCGTATGCGGCGCAGGTCGCCGGAGAGCGGAGCCCGGCGAACCCGACGCAGGGCGATACGACGATCGCCAACTACACGATCAACTTCGGCCCGCAGCATCCAGCGGCGCATGGCGTGTTGCGGCTCGTCATGGAGCTGGACGGCGAGCTGGTCGAGCGGATTGATCCGCATGTCGGCCTGCTCCATCGCGGCACCGAGAAGCTGATCGAGTCCAAGACCTATACGCAGGCGCTGCCGTACATGGACCGGCTCGATTATTGCTCGCCGCTGTGCATGGAGCATAGCTACGTGCTGGCGATCGAGAAGCTGCTCGATCTGGAGGTGCCGATCCGCGCGCAATATCTGCGCGTGTTCTTCGCGGAACTCACGCGCATTTCAAACCACATGCTCAATCTCGGGTCGCACGTCATGGACGTCGGCGCGATGACGCCGAACCTGTGGCTGTTCGAAATCCGCGAGGATTGCTACGGTTTCTTCGAGCGCATGTCGGGCGCGCGGATGCACCACAACTACTTCCGTCCGGGCGGGGTGCATCAGGATGTGCCGCTGAAGCTGCTGACCGACATCGCCGACTGGCTGGACGACCGGATGCCGCGCCTGTTCGAGGATGCGATTAGCCTGGTCGCCGACAACCGCATCTTCAAGCAGCGCAATGTCGACATCGCCACCGTTTCCAGGGAGGATGCGATCCGCTGGGGCTTTTCCGGCCCGATGATCCGTGCCGCGGGGCTGCCGTGGGACCTGCGCAAGTCGCAGCCCTATGACGTGTACGCGAAGATGAACTTCGACGTGCCGGTGGGCACGCGCGGCGACTGCTACGACCGGTTCATGGTGCGCGTGGAGGAGGTCCGCCAGTCGATGCGGATCATGAAGCAGTGCCTGGCGGAGATGCCCGAAGGCCCGTTCGCGAGCGACGACCGCAAGGTGGTGCCGCCCAAACGTGCAGAGATGAAGCGGTCGATGGAGGCGCTGATCCACCACTTCAAGCTCTACACCGAGGGCTTTCACGTCCCTGCGGGTGAGGTATACGTCGCGACGGAAAGCCCCAAGGGCGAGTTCGGCATCTACATGGTCGCGGACGGCACGAACAAGCCGTACCGTTGCAAGATCAGGCCGACCGCGTTCAGCCACCTGCAGGCGATGGACTTCATGAGCCGCGGGCACATGCTGGCTGACACGACGGCGATCCTGGGGGCCATGGATATTGTGTTTGGGGAGTGTGACCGGTGAGAGTTCTGCGCTTTCTCCGCTACTGCCTTCTCGGCTGCGTTGTGGCCGTTCTAGCCGTTCAAGCACCGGCTCTCATAACGAGGCTGGCTGGCGGCGATGTTCAGCAATGGAAGTGGTTTTCTGTTGTTTGGGGTGCTCTCGCTTTGATCGTAGCCATGTTATTTGCCGCGCTGATCTCAATTTGGCATGTTGGCATTGCGCTGACGCATCGTTGGCAGAAGACGCATGGCTGATCGTCCCGAGCTCCCCGACGAGGCTGAGGTCCGCGCGCGCTGGGGCGATTTCGCTTGGACGGCGGAGAATGCCGGGCAGGTGAGGGGCGTGCTCGCGCGCTACCCCGCCGATCGTTCTCAGTCCGCGTCGCTGCCGCTGCTCGATCTCGCTCAGCGCCAGATAGGCGCGGAGACGAGCACGCAAGGGTGGCTGCCGGTGCCGGTGATCGAGTATGTCGCCAAGCAGATCGGCGTGCCGTACATGCGCGTGTACGAGGTCGCGACCTTCTACACGATGTTCAACCTCGCGCCGGTCGGCCGCTATCATGTCCAGGTCTGCGGGACGACGCCGTGCATGCTGGCGGGCAGCGACGACGTCCTCGCCGCCTGTCGCAACCGGGGCATGGTGAAGGGGCGGACGACGCCGGACGGGATGTTCACCCTCACCGAGGTCGAGTGTCTGGGCGCCTGCGCCAACGCGCCGATGGTCCAGATCAACGACGACAATTACGAGGACCTGGACTACGACCGCACGGTCGCGGTGCTGGAGGCGCTGGCGAACGGCAAGTCGCCGCACCGCGGCTCCACGACCGGCCGGCGCGACAGCTGCCCGGCAGGCGGCCCGACGACGCTGCGTGAGATGGTCGATGCAAACCACGACTATCGTGGTGGGTGGGAGAAGGTTGATGGCTGACGAGCATCCCACAATCGGCGATCTGACGTACGAGTTGCTCATGAGGATGCGCGCCGAGCAGCAGGAGATGCGGCTGGACATCCTCGACCTGAAACTGCGGGCTTCGGCAACCGAAGAGCATCTGGCCGACCTCGTCATCTCGAACTCGGGCATCAACCATCGTCTCGACCGGATCGAGGAACGGCTGGGTCGCGTAGAAAGGCGTCTGGAATTGCGTGATGGAGCGGAAGTCTGATGCTCGCTGACAAGGATCGCATCTTCACCAACCTGTACGGTTTCCAGTCGTGGAAGCTGGACGCGGCGCGGCTGCGCGGCGATTGGGATGATACCGCCGCGCTGCTGGCGCGCGGGCAGGACGCGATCATCGACACGATGAAGGCGTCCGGCCTGCGCGGTCGTGGCGGGGCGGGCTTCTCGACGGGCACCAAATGGAGCTTCATGCCCAAGGCCCCGACGCCCGAGCGGCCGAGCTTCCTCGTCATCAACGCCGACGAGAGCGAGCCTGGATCGTGCAAGGACCGCGAGATCATGCGCCACGATCCGCACAAGCTGATCGAAGGCGCGCTGGTCGCCGGTTTCGCGATGCGCGCCCGCGCCGCGTACATCTATATCCGCGGCGAGTATATCCAGGAGACGCTCGTCCTGGAAGCAGCCGTACGCGAGGCGTACGAGGCCGGGCTGGTGGGCAGGAACGCCTGCGGCTCCGGATATGATTTCGAGGTCGTCGTCCATCGCGGCGCGGGCGCCTATATCGCCGGCGAAGAGACCGCGATGCTGGAGAGCCTGGAGGGCAAGAAGGCCCAGCCGCGTCTCAAGCCGCCCTTCCCGGCCGGCGCGGGACTCTATGGCTGCCCGACGACGGTCAACAACGTGGAGTCGATCGCGGTCGCCCCGACGATCCTGCGACGCGGCGCGGCCTGGTTCGCCGGTATCGGCCGCGAGAAGAACGAAGGTACCAAGCTCTATCAGATCAGCGGCCATGTGAACCGGCCGTGCGTGGTCGAGGAGGCGATGGGGATCACCTTCCGCGAGCTGATCGAGGCGCATTGCGGCGGCATCCGCGGCGGGTGGGACAATCTGCTCGCCGTCATCCCTGGCGGATCGTCGGTGCCGCTGGTGCCGGCCGCCGAGATCATGGACGCGCCGATGGACTTCGACGGGCTGAAGGCGGTTGGCTCGGGGCTCGGCACCGCGGCGGTGATCGTCATGGACAAGTCCACCGACATCGTCCGGGCGATCAGCCGGATCAGTTACTTCTACAAGCACGAGAGCTGCGGCCAGTGCACGCCCTGTCGCGAGGGCACCGGCTGGATGTGGCGGATGATGGAGCGGCTGCGCAGCGGTGACGCCGAACTGGCCGACATCGACATGCTCCAGCAGGTGACAAAGCAGGTCGAGGGTCATTCGATCTGCGCGCTAGGCGACGCGGCGGCGTGGCCGATCCAAGGCCTCATCAAGCATTTCCGGCCCGAGCTGGAACGACGGATCAACGCCAAGGGCGGCGGCAACGACGCGGGCGTCGGAATGCTGGAGGCGGCGGAGTGAGATTTCCAGTCACGATCCTACTTTGTGAAGGAACGTTGCTTTCAGGGTGTGCCACTCACCAAGTAGGGCCGGTCGTTGGAGTACCTCCGCCGTGTCGAAGCGGTACTGTTACTTGCGAGCCTTGGGAGCGCGCTTGGATTGACGGCAGTAAGCTAGAAGCTGGTCAAGTCGTCACTCGTGATGGCACAATACACGCGAGTGCTAACTGATGCCTAAGCTGAAAATGAACGGGATTGAAGTGGAAGTGCCGCAGGGAGCGACCGTGCTGCAGGCGGGTGAGGCCGCGGCCCGGTGACCGACGATCGCAGCCAGATGATGTTCGACATCCTGCTCGGCATCCAGAAGGACTTGGGTCAGATCAAGCGCGATATTTTCTCTCTGAACCTGCGCGTGTCGGCATTGGAAGATCATTTCCGTGGCACGCTCACTACATTGTATGGCATCCAAGGCGACGTCGGCGACCTCAAAATGCGAGTGGACCGCATCGATCGCCGGCTGGGCCTGAACGA
The DNA here is from genome assembly GCF_903643035.1 of Sphingomonas bacterium. Taxonomy (GTDB): domain Bacteria; phylum Pseudomonadota; class Alphaproteobacteria; order Sphingomonadales; family Sphingomonadaceae; genus Sphingomonas. The sequence continues at coordinate 16,051 of NZ_CAHJWW010000010.1, forward strand.
GGCGGAACACTGACATGCCCAAGCTCAAGGTCGACGGGATTGAAGTGGAGGTGCCGCAGGGCGCGACCGTGCTCCAGGCGTGCGAGGCTGCGGGGAAGGAGATACCGCGCTTCTGCTACCACGAACGGTTGAGCATCGCCGGCAATTGTCGGATGTGCCTCGTCGAGGTGAAGCCCGGCCCGCCCAAGCCGCAGGCGTCGTGTGCGCTGCCGGCGGCGGACAATCAGGAGGTATTCACCACCAGCGCCATGACGAAGCATGCCCGGGAGGGCATCATGGAGTTCCTGCTCATCAATCATCCGCTCGACTGTCCGATCTGCGATCAGGGCGGCGAGTGCGATCTGCAGGATCAGGCCATGGCGTACGGGCGCGGCAGCTCGCGCTATGACGAGAACAAGCGCGCGGTCACCGAGAAGTACATGGGTCCGATCGTCAAGACGATCATGACCCGCTGCATCCAGTGCACGCGCTGCATCCGCTTCGCCGAGGAAGTGGCGGGGGTGGAGGAGATCGGCGCGATCTACCGCGGCGAGGACATGCAGATCACGTCGTACCTCGAACAGGCGGTGACGAGCGAACTGTCGGGCAACGTGGTCGACCTGTGCCCGGTCGGCGCGCTCACCTCCAAGCCCTACGCGTTCGAGGCGCGGCCGTGGGAGCTGAAGAAGACGCTGACGATCGACGTCATGGACGCGGTGGGCACCAACGTCCGGCTCGACAGCCGCGGGCGGCAGGTGCTGCGCTGCATTCCGCGCGTCAACGAGGACGTGAACGAGGAGTGGGCGACCGACAAGACGCGCCACGCGATCGACGGGCTGGTGCGGCGGCGGCTGGACAAGCCCTACGTCCGCGTGGACGGCAAGCTGCGCGCGGCGAGCTGGGACGAGGCGTTCGCGGCGATCGCGGGCGTCGACCATGGCGGCGGCGTTGCCGCGCTGGCGGGCGACCTGGTCGACTGCGAGACGATGTACGCGGCCAAGGCGCTGGTCCACGCGCTGGGCGGCACGCTGCTGGAAGGGCGGCAGACGGGCATGGCGTATGACACGTCCAGTCTGGCGGCGGTTAACTTCAATACCACGATCGCCGGCACCGAGCGGGCGGACGCGATCCTGCTGGTGGGCACCGACCTGCGCCACGAGGCCCCGCTGGTGAACACGCGCGTGCGCAAGGCGATCAAGAAGGGCGCGAAGGTCTTCGCGATCGGGCCGGAGACGGACCTGACCTATCGCGCCGACTGGCTGGGCGACGATCTGTCGCTGCTGGGCGCGCTGCCGGAGCGGGTGGTCGAAGCGTTCGGCAACGCCAAGACGCCGATGGTGATCGTCGGCGGCGCGGCGCTGAAGGCCGGGCACGGCGCGGCGTTGGCGCTGGCGGAGTCGCTCAACCTCGTGCGGACGCTGGAAGACGGCTCGGCCTGGAACGGCTTCAACGTCGTCCACATGGCGGCGTCGCGGATGGGCGGGCTGGTGCTCGGTTACGCGGCCAAGGGCGGGATCGCCGACCTTGCCGACGCGAAGCTCACCTTCCTGCTCGGCGCGGACGAGGCGGACTTCACCAAGCTGACCGGGTTCAAGGTGTATATCGGCCATCACGGCGACCGCGGTGCGGCGGCGGCGGACGTGGTGCTGCCGGGCGTCGCCTATGCCGAGAAATCGGGCACGTGGATGAACCTAGAGGGCAGGGTGCAGCGCGGCGAGCGGGCGGTGTTCGCGCCGGGCGACGCGCGCGAGGACTGGACGATCCTGCGCGCGCTGTCAGCGAAGATGGGCGTGGTGCTGCCGTTCGACACGCTGGAGGAACTGCGCGCGGCGATGGCGCTGGACGCGCCGGCGCTGGCCGCACCGGGACTCGCCAGCTTCGCGTGGAGCCCGCCCGCGCTGCCGGCGGCGGCGTCCGGTAGCATCGGCAGCTATCCGATCAAGGACTTCTACCTCACCAACCCGATCTGCCGCGCGAGCCCGACGATGCAGCAGTGCTCGGCCGAACTGGTGCATCGCGACACCTACGCGCAGGCGGCGGAGTAGCGATGGGCGTGGTCCACCAGCACATCCGCATCGCCGACGCAGCGCGACGAGGATCTGAGGCGATCGGCGCGGGATACTGTATCGATCCGGCTCTGCACCAGCTTATCCCTGGTCACGAACATTCCAACGTGCCCGACGTCCTGGCGACGGGCTTCAGGACCAACCACCCATGATTTCCTGGTTCACCGGCATCGCGCCCTATGGCGTCGCCTGGACGGTCGCGACGATCATCGACATCCTCCTCATCGCCCTGCCGCTGATGCTGGCGGTCGCGATGATCATCTATGTCGATCGCAAGATCTGGGCGGCGATGGCGCTGCGGCGCGGTCCCAACGTCGTCGGGCCGCTGGGCCTGATGCAGAGCTTCGCCGACGGGCTGAAGGTGTTCCTTCAGGAGACGATCATCCCGACGGCGGCGAACCGCGGTCTGTTCCTCCTGGCGCCGATCATCACCTTCACCGTCGCGCTGATCGTCTGGGCGGTGGTGCCGTTCCAATCGGGCGTCATGCTCGCCAACATCAACGTCGGGCTGTTGTACGTGCTCGCCGCCTCGTCGCTTGGCGTCTACGGCATCATCCTCGCGGGCTGGGCTTCCAATTCCAAATACCCGTTCTTCTCCGCGATCCGCGCGGCGGCGCAGATGGTGAGCTACGAGGTCGCGATCGGCTTCGTGCTGATATCGATCGTGTTGTGGTCGGGCAGCTTCAACCTGCAGACGATCGTCGAGGCGCAGCGTGGCCTGCTCGGCGGGTGGGCGAACGGGTTCGCGGCCAATCCGCTGTTGTTCCCGATGGCGGTCGTGTTCTTCATCTCCTCGCTCGCCGAGACGCAGCGCGCGCCGTTCGACATGGCCGAGGCGGAAAGCGAACTCGTCGCCGGTTACCAGACCGAGTACAGCTCGATGAGCTTCGCGCTCTACTGGCTCGGCGAATACGCCAACGTGCTGCTGATGTGCACCCTGAACGCGACGCTGTTCTGGGGCGGATACCTGCCGCTGTTCAACTGGGGACCGCTGTACGCGATACCCGGTATCCTGTGGCTGTTCTTCAAGATCCTGGCGTTCTTTTTCCTGTTCAGCTGGGTTAAGGCGACCGTGCCGCGCTACCGCTATGACCAGTTAATGCGGCTGGGCTGGAAGATATTCCTGCCGCTGTCGCTATTCTGGGTTTTCCTCGTCTCGGGCGTCCTGATGCTGACGCGCGTTGGAGTGCACGCATGAGTCCCGCACAGATCATCAAGTCGTTCACGCTATGGGAGTTCGTGAAGGCGCACGCGTTGACGCTGCGCTATTTCTTCCGGCCCAAGGCGACGATCAACTATCCGTTCGAGAAGAACCCGCTGTCGCCCCGCTTCCGCGGCGAACATGTGTTGCGCCGCTATCCCAATGGCGAGGAGCGGTGCATCGCGTGCAAGCTGTGCGAGGCGGTGTGTCCCGCGCAGGCGATCACGATCGAGGCGGAGCCGCGCGACGACGGCAGCCGCCGCACCACGCGCTACGACATCGACATGACCAAGTGCATCTATTGCAACCTGTGCGCGGAGGCGTGCCCCGTCGACGCGGTGGTGGAAGGCCCGAACTTTGAGTTCTCGACCGAGACGCGCGAGGAGCTGATCTACGACAAGGCCAAGCTGCTCGACAACGGCGATCGGTGGGAAGCCGTGATCGCTGCGAACCTTGCCGCCGACGCGCCCTACCGTTAAGCGCGCGGGACGACCGGGGGCCGCGATGATGTCTGATACGATTACGACGGCCGGGGGACGCGGCTGATGCAGGCGATCGCCTTCTACCTGTTCGCGACCATCGTCCTCGTATCCGGTGCGCTCGTCATCACCTCGCGCAACCCGGTGCACGCGGTGCTGTGGCTGATCGTCGCGTTCTTCAACGCCGCCGGGCTGATGGTGCTCGTCGGCGCGGAGTTCATCGCGATGCTGCTGGTGATCGTGTACGTCGGCGCGGTCGCCGTGCTGTTCCTGTTCGTGGTCATGATGCTGGACGTCGAGTTCTCGGCGCTGCGGGGTCGCGTGTCGCGCTATCTGCCGGTCGGGCTGGTGCTGGCCGTCGCGCTGGCGGCGGAGGTGGTGATCGGCGTCGACGCCTATGACGCGGGCGGCGTGCGGCTGTCCCACCGCATGGGCCCCGCGCCGGCGGCGGTGCCCAACATTCAGGCGCTCGGCGACCTGATCTACACGCGTTACCTGTTCGTGTTTGAGGCGTCGGGGCTGGTGCTGTTGGTCGCGATGATCGGCGCGATCGTGCTGACGCACCGCCAGCGCGCGGGCGTACGGCCGCAGAACGTCAGCCGCCAGGTCGCGCGCCGGCCGCAGGACGCGACGCGCAACGTCAACCAGCCCGTCGGCGTGGGAGTGGACCTGTGATCGCTACAGCAGCCAGCGGCGGCGTCGGTCCGGGGATCGGACTGGTCCACTACCTCGTCGTCGCGGCGATCCTGTTCGCGCTCGGGGTGTTCGGGATCATCATCAACCGCAAGAACCTGATCGTCATGCTGATGGCGGTGGAGCTGATCCTGCTGGCGGTGAACCTCAACCTAGTCGCCTTCTCGGCCGCGCTGCACGACCTGGTCGGTCAGGTGTTCGCGATGTTCGTGCTGACGGTCGCGGCGGGGGAGGCGGCGATCGGCCTCGCGATCCTCGTCATCTATTTCCGCGGGCGCGGCACGATCGCGGTCGACGACGCCAGCGCGATGAAGGGGTGAGCGGTACGTGACCTCGATCCTGTTCATCGTCTTCCTGCCGCTGCTCGCCGCGATCGTGGCCGGCTTCGGCAACCGCGCGCTCGGCGCATTCCCGGCCAAGGTCGTGACGACCGCTGCGCTGTTCACCGCCTGCGCGCTCAGCTGGCCGATCTTCCTCGGCTTCATCGCCGGCACGAGGCCCGCGAGCGTCACGCCGGTGCTGCACTGGATGACGTCCGGCGATTTCACCGTCGACTGGGCGCTGCGCGTCGACGCGCTGACCGCGGTCATGCTGGTCGTCATCACCAGCGTGTCCGCGCTCGTCCACCTGTATAGCTGGGGCTATATGGACGAGGACCCGGACCAGCCGCGCTTCTTCGCCTACCTGTCGCTGTTTACCTTCGCGATGCTGATGCTGGTGACGGCGGACAACCTCGTCCAGATGTTCTTCGGCTGGGAGGGCGTGGGGCTCGCGAGCTACCTGCTGATCGGTTTCTGGTTCCGCAAGCCGTCCGCCAACGCCGCCGCGATCAAGGCGTTCGTCGTCAACCGCGTGGGCGACCTCGGCTTCATGCTCGGCATCTTCGGCACGTTCCTGGTGTTCGGCACCGTGTCGATCCCGGCGATCCTCGCCGCCGCGCCGCACATGGCGGGATCGACGATCGGTTTCCTGTGGCTGCGCGCCGACACGATGACGGTGCTGTGCCTGCTGCTGTTCGTCGGTGCGATGGGCAAGTCGGCGCAGATCGGGCTTCATACCTGGCTGCCCGACGCGATGGAGGGGCCGACGCCCGTCTCCGCGCTGATCCACGCGGCGACGATGGTGACGGCGGGCGTGTTCATGTTGTGCCGCCTGTCGCCGATGTTCGAGACCAGCCATACGGCGCTGACGGTGGTGCGGTTCGTCGGCGCGGCGACCTGTCTGTTCGCGGCGACCGTCGGCCTGGTGCAGACCGACATCAAGCGCGTGATCGCCTATTCGACCTGTTCGCAGCTTGGCTACATGTTCTTCGCCGCCGGTGTCGGCGCGTACGGCGCGGCGATGTTCCACCTGTTCACCCACGCCTTCTTCAAGGCGTTGCTGTTCCTGGGCGCGGGCTCGGTCATCCACGCGATGCACCACGAGCAGGACATGTGCTATTACGGGGGGCTGCGGAAACAGATACCGATCACCTTCTGGACGATGATGGCGGGCACGCTGGCGATCACCGGCGTCGGCATCCCCGGCGTGTTCGGCCTGCCGGAGATCGGTTTCGCGGGTTTCCATTCCAAGGACGCGATCATCGAGCTCAGCTACGCCGCCGGCCAGCCGGGCGCGTGGTTCGTGGGCGTGCTCGTCGCGTTGCTGACCTCCTTCTATTCGTGGCGGCTGATGTTCCTGACATTCTGGGGCACGCCGCGCTGGGCCGCGTCCGAGCACATCCAGCACGCGCTCCACGCCCATGACGACCACGGCCACGCCCATTCCGAGGAGGGCCACGGCGCCCCCGTGCCGGAGGCGGAGGACTCGGGCGATGCGCCCTCGACCCACGGCCCCGCGCAGGGGGACCTGCCCGCGGGCACCGGCGGCTATCACCCGCACGAGAGCCCGTGGGTGATGACGGTGCCGCTCGTCCTGCTGTCGGTCGGCGCGGTGTTCGCCGGCTACGTCTTCCACACGTATTTTGTCGGCGAGGCGGCCGGCGCGGGCTTCTGGCACGGCGCGATCGCGTTCGACGAGCGGCTCATGGCCTCGGTCGAGGAGATCCCCCTGCTCGCGAAGCTCGGCGCGTTCCTCGCCATGCTGCTCGGGCTGACCGGCGCATGGATAGCCTATATCCGCACGCCGTCGCTGCCGTCCGCAGTGACCGAGCGATTCGAGCTCGGCTATCGTTTCCTGCTGAACAAATGGTATTTCGACGAGCTCTACCAGCTGCTGTTCATCCGTCCGGCCTTCGCGATCGGCCGGCTGCTGTGGCATCGCGGCGACGAGCAGACGATCGACCGGTTCGGGCCGAACGGCTCGGCTGCGGTGGTCGTGGCGGGCAGCCGGCTCGCGGTACGGTTCCAGAGCGGGTATCTCTACACCTATGCGTTCGTGATGCTGTTCGGGCTGACGGCGGCGCTTACCTGGGCGATCACGCGATGAACGGGGCGATCACGCGATGAACGGCTTTCCGATCCTGTCCGTCATGCTGGCGGTGCCCGCGGTCGCCGCCGTCGCCTGCCTGTTCCTGTCGCCCGGGATGGCGCGCTGGACCGCGCTGGGCGCGACCCTGGTCGACCTCGCGCTCGGCGTCGTGCTGTGGAGCGGCTATGCCATCGGCGGCGCGCAGTGGCAGTTCGTCGAGTACCAGCCGATCTTCGGCAGCTTCGCCTGGGCGCTGGGCATCGACGGCTTCGCGCTGATGCTCATCATGCTCAGCGTGTTCCTGATGCCGATCTGCATCGGCGCCAGCTGGAAGGCGGTCCAGACCCGCGTGCCGGAATATATGGCCGCGTTCCTGGCGACCGAGCTGCTGATGATCGGCACCTTCGCGGCGCAGGACCTGTTCCTGTTCTACATCTTCTTCGAGGGCGGGCTGATCCCGATGTTCCTCATCATCGGGATCTGGGGCGGCGCGAACAAGATCTACGCGAGCTACAAGTTCTTCCTCTATACGTTGCTCGGTTCCATCGTGATGCTGGTAGCGATGCTGTACATGGCGCACGATGCCGGTACGACGAGCATCCCGTTGCTGATGGCGCACGACTTTCCACGCGGGGTACAGCTGTGGCTGTGGTTCGCCTTCTTCGCCTCGTTCGCGGTCAAGATGCCGATGTGGCCGGTCCATACCTGGTTGCCCGACGCGCACGTCCAGGCGCCGACGGCGGGATCGGTGATCCTGGCGGGCGTGCTGCTGAAGCTCGGCGGCTATGGCTTCCTGCGCTTCTCGCTGCCGATGTTTCCGGAAGCCTCGTCGCGACTGTTCCCGCTGATCTTCGTGCTGTCGGCGGTCGCGGTGGTCTATACCAGCCTCGTCGCGCTCGTGCAGAACGACATGAAGAAGCTGATCGCCTATTCGTCGGTCGCGCACATGGCGATCGTCACGCTGGGGCTGTTCGCGTTCAGCCGGCAGGGGATCGACGGCGCGATGATGATGATGCTCAGCCACGGGCTGGTGTCGGGCGCGCTCTTCCTGTGCGTGGGCGTGATCTACGACCGGCTGCACACGCGCGAGATCGCGCGATACGGCGGCCTGTCGATCACGATGCCGCGCTATGCGATCTTCTTCCTGCTGTTCACGATGGCGTCGATCGGCCTGCCGGGCACGAGCGGCTTCGTGGCGGAGTTCCTGTCGTTGATGGGCAGCTACCAGCTGTCGACCTGGGCGGCGTTCCTGTGCACCACCAGCATCATCCTGGGCGCAGGCTACATGCTGTACCTCTACCGGCGGGTGGCGTTCGGAGAGGTGAAGTCCGATGAGGTGCGCGCGATGCCCGACGTGTCGCGCCGCGAACTTGCCCTGCTGGTCCCGATCGCGGCGGTGGTGATGTGGATGGGCATCTATCCCGAAAGCTTCATGGCGCCGATGCGCAAGGACAGCGCGACGCTGATCGCGCGGCTCGACCGCGCGCAGCCGAGGGGCGACGCGGCGCCGACCGGTCGGAGGATCGAGACCGCGGCGCTGGTCCGGCCCGCCGCCGACGGAACCCGGCTCGCCGCAGGCACGGCCCGGCCTGTCGCCGGTGGGGAGGCGCGCTGATGGGCCTGGCTGCGCAGTTCGCGATGGTGCTCCCCGAGGAAGTCCTGTCGCTCGGTGCGATCGCGCTGATGCTGGTCAGCGCCTGGGGCGGGCAGGCGTCGACGCGCGCGGTGTCGTGGGCGGCGGTCGCGGTGCTGGCGGGGGCCGGGATCGCGCTGCTCGGCCCCG
>NZ_CAHJWW010000011.1 GCF_903643035.1 Sphingomonas bacterium
CCGCGAGCTGGGCGGGGCGGTGACGACCCTGACGTTCGACGCGACCGACGCCGCCGCGCGCGACGCCGCGGTCGCTGCCCTCCCGCCGATCGACTGCCTGGTCAACAACGCCGGTCTCGCGCGCGGCACGTCGCCCGCGCAGGAGGCGGCGCTCGACGACTGGATGGCGATGATCGACACCAACATCGTCGCGCTGGTGGCGCTCACCCGGGCGCTGCTGCCCGGCATCATCGAGCGGCGCGGCGCGATCATCAACCTGTCGTCGGTCGCCGCGAGCTACCCCTATGCGGGCGGCAACGTGTATGGGGGCACCAAGGCGTTCGTGCGCCAGTTCAGCCTGGGGCTGCGCTCCGACCTCGCGGGTACGGGCGTGCGCGTCACCTCGATAGAGCCCGGCATGGTGGAGACGGAGTTCACCCTGGTACGCACCGGCGATCAGGCGAAGTCCGATGCGCTCTACAAGGGCGCGAACCCGATGACGGCGGAGGACATCGCCGGCACCCTGCTGTGGGTGGCGACCTTGCCTGCGCACCTCAACGTCAACGCGCTGGAACTGATGCCCGTCAGCCAGAGCTTCGCCGGCTTCGCCGTCGCGCGGGAAAGCCGGGCATGAACGAGGAGCATTACGAGAAGGAGCTGGCGAAGCTCCAGCTGGCGCTGGTCGAGACGCAGGTCGCGGCGGTCCGGTCCGGCGAGCGGACGGTGCTGGTGCTGGAGGGGCGCGACGGCGCGGGCAAGGACGGCACGATCGCGCGGATCGTCGAGCATCTGTCGGTCCGCGACACGCGCGTCGTGGCGCTGCCCAAGCCGTCGGACCGCGAGCGCACGCAATGGTTCCTCCAACGCTACGTCGCGCATCTGCCGGCTGCGGGCGAGCTCGTGATCTTCAACCGGTCGTGGTACAATCGCGCGGGCGTCGAGGTGGTGATGGGCTTCTCCACCCCCGCGCAGCAGGCCGAGTTCCTGCGCGACGCGCCCGATTTCGAGCGGATGCTGGTAGAAAGCGGCATCCGGCTGGTGAAGATCTGGCTCGACATCAGCAAGGACGAGCAGGCCGAGCGATTGCAGGCGCGGCGCGACGACCCGCTGAAGGCGCTCAAGATCTCCGACCTCGATGCCGTCGCGCAGGCGAAATGGGACAGCTACACCGCCGCGCGCGACACGATGCTGGCGCGTACCCACACGCCGCTCGCGCCATGGCATTGCGTGCGCGCGGACAGGAAGAAGCCCGCCCGCCTTGCGATCATCCGCCATCTGCTCCGCCATATCGCCCCTGCCGAGGTAGCGAACGGGGTGGGGGCGCCCGATCCGGACCTGCTGTTCGCGTTCGACATGGCGGCGACGGCGGACGGGCGGCTGTATCGGTGAGAACGACGCCGCCTTCCGCCCTCGCCTCCCTCTCGTCGCCGACGGCGCGCCGGATACCCCTTATTCCGGTCGCGCGCCGCCCCACATACCTCCCGATGATCGCCACGGCCGCCTTGCACAGCCGGACCCGCCAGGCCCTGATCGGGGGCGCGCTGGCGCTGGCCATCCTGTCCGCCTGGCTGGCGATCCACCTCTACGCGATGTTCTTCTATAGGATCGACGGAAGCGACTGGCCGCTGGTCCTGCCGATGGTGGCCCTGCAATGCTGGCTGTCGGTCGGCATGTTCATCGTGTCGCACGACGCGATGCACGGCTCGCTGATCCCCGGCCGTCCGCGCGTCAACGGCGCGGTCGGGGCGAGCCTGCTGTTCCTCTATGCCGGCTTTGGCTGGCGAGGGATGCGCAGCGCCCATTTCAGCCATCATCGCGCGCCCGGCGGCGACGAGGACCCGGATTTCGACGTCCGTCATCCCGACAGGTTCTGGGGCTGGTACGCCACGTTCCTGCGGCGATATTTCGGATGGGGATCGGCGGCGTTCGTGTGCAGCGTCGTGGCCGTCTACTGGCTGGGAGGCGTGCCGGTCGCCAACATCGTCCTGCTGTACGGCCTCCCTGCGATCGCCTCGTCGATGCAGCTGTTCTACTTCGGGACCTATCGCCCGCATCGTCACGCCGATCGCTTCGTGGACCGGCACCGCGCACGGAGCGAGCAGTTCGGCGGGCTAGCCAGTCTTTTGAGCTGCTTCCATTTCGGCTATCACCATGAACACCACCTCAGCCCGAACGTGCCGTGGTGGGCCTTGCCCGGCCAGCGACGGCTCGGGCGACCGACGACGGAGAGCGTGTCGCCGTGAACTGGATCGAGAAGATCGGGATCGTCCTGGCCGCGGTCGCGGCGATGGAGCTGTTCGCCTGGTGGGCGCACAAGTATGTGATGCATGGCTGGGGATGGGAATGGCATCGCGACCATCACGAGCCGCACGACCATGTTCTGGAGCGGAACGACCTGTTCGCGGTCGTCTTCGGCTCGGTCGTGGTCGCCCTGTTCGTCGTGGGCTATGCGTATTCGGCGCCGCTGTGGTGGTCGGCCCTTGGCATTACGGTGTACGGGCTGATCTACACCGTCATCCACGACGGCATCGTCCACCAGCGGTGGTTCCGGTGGGTCCCCACACGCGGCTACGCCAAGCGGCTGGTCCAGGCGCACAAGCTTCACCACGCGGCGGTCGGCAAGGACGGCGGCGTATCGTTTGGGTTCCTCTGGGCGGGGAACCCCACCCGGCTGAAGGCGAACCTCAGGCGCCAGCATGCGTCCGGCCTGACGAGGCTGCGCGGCGCGAACGTGACGGCCACCGCGGATGATCGCGGTTAGAGCGGTTTCCGATCAGCTTGCATCATTGGCCCCGAGGTGATTTTGGTTCGATGCAAGTCCGGTGGCGAGCTTTGCCGACGGGCGTCGACGACGGTTCAGCAAACCTGTCCCGCAATCCTACCCGTTCACAAATGCCTTTAAGCGGTTATGGATCGACGCTCCCAAGAGGTGTGCCAGAGCGCGGGGAAGTGATGAGGGCGGCGCACTGAAATCCGGCGGAGGTACGATGAAACCTGTCCTGACTTCGATCGAAATCGCGGCTCCTCCAGAACGAGTTTGGCGAATACTCACGGACTTTTCGGCGTACCCCGAGTGGAACCCGTTCGTTCAATCGATCTCTGGAACAGTCAAGCCGGGCGAGAAGCTGAGCGTCAGCATCCGGCCTCCGGGCGGCAGGACAATGGCGTTTAAACCTACTGTTCTGGTCGCAAGGAACAATCAGGAGCTTCGCTGGCGTGGACGACTGATACTGCCCGGACTGTTCGACGGTGAGCATTTCTTCCAGCTCTCTCCTGCGAAAGACGGAACGTTACTCAAGCACGGCGAAAACTTCAGCGGTCTTATCGTGCGAATGATGGGCTCGTCGACATTCGAGCAGACAGGACGTGGGTTCGCGGCAATGAACGAGGCATTGAAGAAACGCGCTGAGGCCTGATCGCGCGCGTTGGCGCTGCAACCGGCTACGTTCCCGTTTCCCGATCCCGATCGGGACAGCCGGCGCGGCTCGCGCCGTTTCGAGCGTCTTGCTGACACTGGCTTGGACCATCCGCTGACATCGACTGCGAGATCCGACACGAAGGGCGACGACGATGGTGCAACGTGGTTGGAAACCCTCTAGCCGGACGAGCCCGCCACGCCGGCCCGGCTGGCCATCAGCGGCTGGATGCGCGTTCCGAACGCCTCGACGCCTTCCTCGAAGTCGTCGAAGGTCAGCAGCACGCCGCCGGTGCCCGGCACCGCCGCCATCTCGTCGAGCATCCGGGCCACCGCCGCGTAGCTGCCGACCAGCGTGCCCATGTTGATGTTGACGGCCCCTTCGGGCGCCGCGAGCTGGCGGACGTTGGTGTCCTTGTTGACCGTGTCCTTCGCACCCTGGGCGCCCAGCCAGGCGACCGCATCGAGGTCGACGCCGTCGTTGTAGTGCTTCCACCTCGCCATCGCCGCCTCGTCGGTCTCGTCGGCGATCACCATCACCAGCACGAATACCGCCACGGTCCGCCCCGTCCTCGCCGTCGCCGCCGCCAGCCGCTCGTTGTTGGAGGCAAAGGCGGTGGGCGTGTTGACGCCCTTGCCCAGGCAGAAGGCATAGTCCGCCCATCGGGCGGAGAAGGCCAGCCCCTCGTCCGACGATCCCGCGCAGATGATCTTCATGTCGCCCTGGGGCTGTGGCCGTACGCGGCAGTCGTCCATCCGGTAATAGCGGCCTTCAAAATCCGAGACGCCGGTGTCCCACAGCTCGCGCAGGACGCGGGCGTATTCGTCGAGCATCCGGTAGCGGTCGCGAAAATGCTCGTCGCCCGGCCACATGCCCATCTGGGTGTATTCGGGCGGCTGCCATCCGGTGATAAGGTTCAGTCCGAACCTGCCGCCGCTGATCGAGTCGATCGTGTTGCCCATGCGCGCGGCGAAGGCGGGCGGCACGAGCAACGTCGGGCAGGTGGCATAGATGCCGATCCGCTCCGTCACCGCCGCGAGCCCCGCCATCAGCGTGAAGCTTTCCAGGCCATATTCCCAGAACTCGGTCTCGCCGCCGAAGCCGCGCAGCTTTATCATCGACAGCAGGAAGTCCAGCCCGTGCCGCTCGGCGGCGAGCGCGATCCGCTTGTTCAGCGCGAAACTCGGCTTGTACTGGGGCGCGTTCCTCGAGATCAGCCAGCCATTGTTGTTGATGGGCATGAAAACGCCGACCTGCATGGGGGTGCCTATCGCTGGTTCAGCCGTCGAGCCAGTCGAGCAGCCACAGGTTGAAGTGCCCGGCGCGCGTGACGTTGCAGGCATGGCCGCCATGCGCCATCCGCGCGAGCTGCACGTCGCCGCCCGCCGCCGCCTTCAGCCGCTCCGAGCAGGCGCAGGGGACCAGCGCATCGTCGTCGCTCGCCACCAGCAATGTCGCCACCGACAACGCGCGCAGGCGATCAGCGACGTCGAAGCGGCGCGCGGCGGCGATGCGGCGCTCGATCATGTCGGGCGTGGGCATGGTGGCGAGCTGCGCCTCCACCTCCGCCTCCATCGCGTCGTCGTGCTCGGAGATCCATTGCGGCGGATAGAGGAAGATCGGCTGAGCGCGCAGATAGGCGCGTGGTCCGGCGCTGCGCAACAGCGTCAGCCGCGTGTCGAAACACCGCGCCGTATAGGGGTCGAGCGTCGCCCATCCGTTCACGACCACCAGCCGCTCGACCCGGTCGGGATGCGCGAGCGCCAGCGCCAGACCCGCCATGCCGCCGATGGCATGGCCGATGACGGTCGCACGCTCGATGCCGGTCGCGTCCATCAGCGCGGCGATGTCGTCGCCCATCGTCTCGATCGTCAGCACGCCCGCGACATCCCGCGACGAACGGCCGGTGCCGCGATGGTCGTAGCCGATCACGTCGTGCCGCTCGGCCAGGGCGGCGACATTGGGCTGCCAATAGCTCGCGGAGCCGCCCAGCCCCGGCGACAGGATCAGCGGCGTCCCGTTCCGCGGTCCCCGACGCTCGTAATATAATCCCGCCGCCTCGCCCATCAGGGGAGGTGCGCCACGGACGCGATCTCGATCAGGCAGTCGGGCTTCACCAAATCGGCGACGATGCAGTAGCGGGCTGGCTTGGCGCCGGGGAAATACTCGGCGTACACCTCGTTGAACGCGGCGTAATCGCCCAGGTATTTCAGGAAGACGTGGTTCATCGCGACATCCTCCAGCGTCGCGCCGGCGGCGGCGAGCGTGGTCCTGATCGTCTCCAGTACGTGTCTGGTCTGCAACCGCACGTTGCCGGGGTTCAGGACCGCGCCGCCTTCGCCCAGCGCCAGCACGCCCGAGACATAGACGGTGCCTCCCGCCTTCGCTCCGGCCGAATAGGGTGCAATCGGGGTCGGGAAGCCGGGCGGGTTGATCGCTTCGAACGGCATCGGTCAGTCCTCCCGCGCTGCGGGCTGACGGCCGACAGCGGCGCAGAAGTTCGCGACGGTGGAGACCCAGCCGAAGAACGTCTCGACATTGTAGATGGTCGCCGCCTGAAGGAAGTCGGGACCCAGGTGATGGGTCGCATCCTCCAGCATCACGCCGAAATATTCGAGGTGGAACCCGTCGCGCAGCGTCGACTCGACGCACACGTTGCTGGCGATGCCGACGAACACCAGCGTCCGGATGCCGCGCGCGCGCAGGATCGAGTCTAGCTGCGAGTTGAAGAAGGCGGAATAGCGCGTCTTCCCGACGCGGATGTCGCCCGGTCTGGGTGCCAGCGCATCGACCAGTTCGTGATCCCAGCCGCCGCGCGCCAGCAACCGCCCGGCAAGGTCGGGCCGCGCGCGCATCGTCTTCAGCGCGTTCGACTTGTGCCAATTGGGCGAGGCGGGGGTGCCCGCCTCGATATAGTCCGCGTCCCAGCCGTTCTGGAGGAACACCACCGGCATCCCCGCCGCGCGCGCGGCATCCACCACGCGCGCGACCCGGCCGACGACGCCGTCCGCGCCGGCGATGTCGAACCCGGCGAGGTCGACGTAGCCGCCATCGCTGGCATAGGCGTTCTGCATGTCGACGACGACGACGGCGGTGTCGGCGGGCGAAAGCCGGATCGGCTCCGGCCGGGCGGACAGGACCATCGTGTCGGCGGCGCCGGACGTGCGGTGATCCACAATGCCAGTCGGTAGCCGGTCGGTGGTGACGACGCTCATCGCGACATTGTTCCGCAGCGCAGCATCATGCGCAAGCCCCATCGTTCGTCACGCGTGACGCGGCGGGTCCCGGCGTCGGGCGGCGGCAATGCCGTCGACCAGCAACTCGTATTGCTCGGCCGAATAGCCCGCAGCGCGAAACGCGCTCACCTCGTGCGGGGGAACGGTATAGCCGCGCCGCCACGTCAGCACGGCCATCCGGCGCAACGCCTCCAGCGCCGGATCGGCGAGGCGCGGGTTATGACCGCCGAACACGCCACCTAGCGCGCGGGCGAGCCGACCGGGCCGGCGCAACGACGACAGGCGGTCGCTCCATGCGATCGCGACGACGGACCATTCGAGCGCCGTCAGCCGCGCGGGTGCCTCGACCGCGATCGATGGCCGCCGGGCGACATCGCCGCCGCCAAGCTCGGAAAAGGCGACATATCCCATGTGGACACTCCCAACCGACGAAGGTCGATCCTTCGATACCGATCGGTATGGAAGCTCGATCCCCGCCGGTCAAGAAACTTCTGTACCGAACGATACAGGAATACGGAGATCAGCGTCCGGGCCAGATCGCCAGGCCGGTATCGATCAGTTGCGCCAGTTCCTCCCGGCTTGCGCCCGCGCCTGCTTGCACCGCCATCCCCTGCAGGATCGCGATCAGGAAGCGCGCGAGTCCGGCGGGATCGGCCTTGGCGGGCAGGTCGCCCTCGTCCCGCGCTCGCTCCATCCGCGCGACCAGTGCGGCATGTGACGAAGCGCGGCGCGCGATCACCTCGGCGCGCACACCCTCGGCCTCGCTGCCGCACGCCATCGATCCGATCACGCCCAGGCAGCCGTGCGGCTCGCAACTGCTCGTCTGGCTGTCGAGCGCGCCGTGCAACAGCCGCTCCGCGACCTCGCGCGACGTAGGCGCGGCGAGGGCGAGTGCTATGTAGCTAAGCTTCTCGCGCTCGTAGAGGTCGAGCGCGCTGCGAAACAACGCCTCCTTGTTGCCGAACGCGGCGTAGAGGCTCGGCCGACCGATCCCCATCGCCTCGGTCAGGTCCGTCAGGCTCGCGCCTTCATACCCCTTGCTCCAGAACACCCGCAGCGCGGAAGCGAGCGCGGTTTCCGGGCAGAACTCGCGCGGGCGACCCTTCACGGGTACGGTGCAGGCGACGGCTTCCATGTCAGGGGATATAAGACGGCCGGGGCGCGGCGTCCACCGCGCCCCGGCGCATCGTCAGCCCGCGACCGCGGCCTTCAGCCTGTCGACCAGATCGGTCTTTTCCCAGGTGAACGCCTCGCCCTCCGGCTCGCGACCGAAATGGCCATAGGCGGCGGTCTTCTTGTAGATCGGCGCGTTGAGCTTCAGATGCTCGCGGATACCCTTGGGCGTCAGCCGGACGAGCTTGGGCAGCACGTCCTCCAGCGCCGCCTCCTCGACGGTGCCGGTGCCGTGCAGGTCGACGTAGACGCTCAGCGGCTCGGCGACGCCAATCGCGTAGGACAGCTGGATCGTGCACCGCCGCGCGAGCCCCGCCGCCACCACGTTCTTGGCAAGGTAGCGCGCGACGTACGCCGCCGAGCGGTCGACCTTGGTCGGGTCCTTGCCGCTGAACGCGCCGCCGCCGTGGGGGGCCGCGCCCCCATAGGTGTCGACGATGATCTTGCGCCCGGTCAGCCCCGCGTCGCCGTCCGGCCCGCCGATCTCGAACTGGCCGGTGGGGTTGATGTAGATCTTGGTCTCGTCGGTGATGTAGCCGTCGGGCAGGATGTCGTGGAACGCGGCCATCACGTGATCGCGCAGGATCGCGTACTTCGCCGGGTCGGCGTTCTCGCCCTTCTCGCAATAGCCCGGCGCGTGCTGGGTCGAGACGACGAGCGCGGTGGCGCGGACGGGCAGCTCGTTCTCGTACTGGAGCGTCACCTGGCTCTTGGCGTCGGGCTCCAGGAACGGCGCGGCGCCGGAATGCCGGTCGTCGGCGAGCCGCTCCAGGATCTTGTGGCTGTAATAGAGGGTGGCGGGCATCAGCCCAGGCGTCTCGTCGGTGGCATAGCCGAACATGATGCCCTGGTCGCCCGCGCCCTCGTCCTTGTTGCCGCTCTCGTCCACGCCCATCGCGATATCGGCGGACTGGGGGTGGAGGTTGTTCGAGAAGTCGAACGTCTTCCAGTGGAAGCCCGCCTGTTCGTAGCCGATCCGCTTGACCGTCGCGCGCACCGCCTGCTCGATCTCGTCCTGAACGCCCGGCGCCCAGTGGCCTTCGGTGTCCATGATTCCCGCGCCGCGGATCTCGCCGGCGATGACGACCTTGTTGGTGGTGGTGAGCGTCTCGCAGGCGATGCGCGCCTGCGGGTCCTTGGCGAGGAACAGGTCGACGATCGCGTCGCTGATCTGGTCGGCGACCTTGTCGGGATGGCCTTCGGAGACCGATTCTGAGGTGAAGATGAAGCTGGAACGCATGGGGATCCCTTCTGGTGAGGGGAAAGCGCGGCCGTTTCCATGCCGTACCCCAAGGCTCCCGGACGGGAGCGGTTCAGGATATAAAGCTTTCCTTATATCGGTTCGTAGCGACGCCGCCGGCGGATGGCAACCGCCAGGGCCAGCAGCAACAGGACCACGAGTCCCGCCATGGCATTGCCCGTCCGCGAGAAGGGCGTGGGCGCGAGCGGCGACGGCAGCGGCACCTCGATCGCGCCCGCCCGCCCGGCGGGGATGGCGGCGATCACTCGGCCGTCGGCGGCGATCACGGCCGAGATGCCGGTGGGTGTCGCGCGCAGGACCGGCAGCCCTTCCTCGATTGCGCGCATCCGGGCCTGCGCCAAATGCTGCGGCGGCCCCCAGCGGCCGAACCAGGCATCGTTGGACGGGTTGAAGATGAAGCGGGGACGGTGGCTCTCGTCGACCACCTGCCCGGAAAACACGATCTCGTAGCAGAGCTGCATCCCCGCCCGCCCGAACCCGGCCAGCGCGAGCGTCTCCGGACCGGGACCGGGCACGAAGTCGATGTCGCCCGGCACCAGCCGCGACAGGCCGATCGCCGACAGCAGCGCGCGCATCGGCAGATACTCGCCATAGGGTACGAGGTGCGCCTTGTCGTAGCGGCCCGCGATCCGCCCGCCAGGGGCAAAGGCGAGGATCGCGTTGCTGGCGCCCGTCGGATGATCGCGGCGCGGGTCGCCCGGCGGGGGAAAGGACAGTGTTGCGCCGCCCGCCAGCAACAGGTCGCGCGGCCCCAGCAGCCGTGCGAGCCGCGCGCGGATCAGCCGCGGCGAGCGGTATTCCTCCGCGCCGTCCGCGCCGGCGCCCACATAATATTGCCAGGGATAGCCGTCCTCGACGAAGTCGCGCATCACGCCCTCGGGCCAGAGCAGCAGGCGCGGTGCCGGGCCGGGCCGGCCGGACAGCCGCGCGAGGGCGCGGAGCATGGGCTCGGCATCGAACTCGCCGCGCTGGTCCTGGCCGACGTTCGGCTGGACGATGCGGACGCGCGGGCCGCCGCCGGTATCGATGGGCGACGGCATGGGGACGGGCGACGGCATGGGGACGGGCGACGGCATGGCGGCAGGCGATGGCGCGGCATAGCTGACCCGCTGCATCCCGCCGAGCGCGAGCAGCACTGCCGCCCCGGTCGCCATGCCCCATCGACCGCGCCGGACCAGCAGCAGCATCGCGCCCGACAGCACCACCGTGACGCCCGACAACGCATAGGTCCCGATCCACGCCGCCGCCCGCGCGACCGGCTCGACCGGCACCCAGACCACGCCCAGCGGGTCCCAGGCATAGCCGGTGAACACCGTCGCGCGCAGCCATTCGGTGACGATCCACGCGGCGCCGGCGACGAGCGCATAGGCCGCGCCCGGCCGCGTCACCCGGTCGCCGGCGGAGCGCGGGCTCGCCAGCCGCCATGCGAGCCCGGCGGCAAGCATCGGGTACGCCGCGAGGTAGATCGCGAGGAGCGGTGGCGCGAGATAGCCCAGCCAGGTCGGCATCGACTGCTGGAAGTCGAACGCGTGGCCGATCCAGTTGTCGTTGACGGTGAAATGTCCGAGCCCGAACAGCCACCCCCGTCGGAGCGCCACCGTCAGCCGGGGCGCGTCATGGACCAGCACCAGCCATGCGGCCACCGCCGCCAGCGTCAGCGGCCACAGCCCCAGCGGCGCGAAGCCGAGCGCGGCGAGCGCACCCAGGATGATGCAGGCGAGCGCGGGAGCGCCGCGCCGCGACGCGCGGGAGACAGGGTGCGCCGGGGGTGACATGACCGCCCCATGCCATGTCCGGCGCCGACACGACAGGGGAGGGGAGAGCCCTGGTTCCGAACGTCGCGCATCGAATGGGGCTCGCCGCGCCCGGCGACAGCGATTACACGGTCGAACCATGACGCTGCGACCCTTTCACCTCGCCTTTCCCGTCCACGACCTTGCCGCCGCGCGGGCGTTCTACGCCGGGACGCTGGGCTGCGCGGAGGGTCGATCGAGCGATGCGTGGATCGACTTCGACCTGTTCGGCCACCAGATCGTCGCGCATCTCGACCCTGCGGCGGTCCCGGTCGCCGTGGCGAACGAGGTCGACGGGCATGACGTGCCCGTGCCGCATTTCGGCGTCGTCCTCGCGCCCGCCGACTGGGACGCGCTGGCCGACCGGGTCGCGGCGGCTGGCGTGGCGTTCGGGATCGCGCCGCACACGCGCTTCAAGGGTCTGGCAGGCGAGCAGTCGACGATGTTCTTCCGCGATCCGTCGGGCAACGCGCTGGAGTTCAAGGCGTTCGCCGACGATTCCATGATCTTCGCGACCGACCTGACGCGCGTGGAGCAACTCGCATGAGCACCCCCATCGCGCTCGACATCCCTCATTCGCTGGGCAAACAGGGCGTGCGCGACCGGCTGGACGCGAGGATCGGCAAGGTTGCCGACGCGGTGCCCGGCGGGGCGCTGGTCAGCCGGTCGTGGGACGGCGACACGCTGAACTTCTCGATCAAGGCGATGGGACAGACGGTGGCCAGCACGATCACCGTGTACGACGCGCACGTCCATGCCGTCGTGGACCTGCCGATGTTCCTGCTGCCGTTCGCGGGAATGGTGAAGGGCGCGATCGAGCAGGGAGCGCCCAAGCTGCTGAAATAAGACGGCGATGTCCAGGGGGAGTGGGGGGTTGCCGGACCTGTCCGGTCATGCCTTTCGATAGGCCAAGGCGAGCGGATCGGTCGCGCCCTATCTCGCCGACAGCCGCGCCGCCGCGCTCACGCGCCACACGCGGTCGCCGACATCGTCCGCTACCAGCAACGCTCCGCTGCGATCGGTGATGACGCCCACGGGTCGCCCCTGCGCGCGGCCGTCCGCATCGAGGAAGCCGGTCAGCACATCGACCGGCTTGACGCTGCTGGCGGGGAAGCCGACGCCCGCGAAGGGCACGTACACGACCTTGTAACCCGACACGGGCTTCCTGTTCCACGATCCGTGTTCCCCCACGAACGCGCCGTTCGCATAGGCGCCGCCCAGCTTCGCGTCGCCCGCGAAGGCCAGCCCCAGCGCGGCGACGTGCGGACCCATCGCGAAATCCGGCCGCTTGGCATATTGCTGCAGCGCCGGGTTGCGATCCGCCTCGGGGATGCGCGGGTCGGGATAGCCACCCCAATAATACCAGGGCCAGCCGAAATGGTCACCGAACTCCACCTGCGTCAGATAGTCGGGCGCAAGATCGGAACCGAGCATGTCGCGCTCGTTCACCACCGTCCACAGATTGCCCGAATGCGGCTCGAACGCCATGCCGTTGGGGTTGCGCAGGCCAGCGGCATAGATCCGGAACGTCTTCGCGTCGGGAAAGACCTGCAGGATGTTCGCGCGATAGCGTTCGGCGTCCATCCCGTTCTCGGCTATGTTCGTGGACGATCCGACGGTCACGAACAGCGTCCTGCCATCCGGCGCCGCCAGCAGGTTGCGCGCCCAGTGATTGCCGCCACCGGCCAGCTTCACGACGAGCTCGGGCCTGGTTTCGACATGCGTCTCGCCGGCGGCATAGGGCACGCGCACGACCGCGTCGGTATCGCCGATATAGAGCCACTTGCCGATCAGGGCCATGCCACAGGGCGAATGGAGGCCGGTCAGGAACGTCGTCCGCGTCTCCGCCACGCCATCGCCGTTCGCGTCGCGCAACAGCGTGATGCGGTCCGCGGACGGGCTGCCCGCCCCGCCGCGGTCCATCAGCCAGCGCATGACGAGCCCGGCGATCCCGCCGCCGTCGCGCCGGGGCGAGTTGCTCTCCGCCGCCAGCACATCGCCGTTGGGCAGCCGGTACAGCCAGCGTGGATGGTCGAGCCCAGTCGCGAAGGCGGCGACCGTCAGTCCGGGGGCGGCGACGGGCTTCGCGCTCCCCTGCCAACCGATCGCCCTGGCGACGCCGACGGTGGGGATGGTCTGCTCGCGCGGGGCCGTGATGCGAGGGTGCCCGCCCTCGACCGCAGCGATCGGCAGCCGTGCGGTATCGGGCCAGCCGAGATAGGCGACCACCGCCGCGACCGCGACAACGAACAGGACGGCTACGATCGTGATGTGGCGGCGCATGGCGATGGAAATAGGGGAGGCGAGGGGCGCTGCCAATGCCGGTCATCGGATCGGCCGCGGCGATCCGCCACGAACCGATCCATTCCGGAGAGGCGCCCGCGCACGATGCGATCCGAACGCCGCCAGCGCGCTCCGGCTCTAAGCGAAACGCCGCGCGATGCGTGACGAAGCCGCCTTGGCTCCTGTCGGTCCAGAAGCCGGGAGCTCGGAACGTCACACGAAAAAGGCCGTCGGCATCGCTGCCGACGGCCCCGTTCAGCCAAGGTGGCCGATCAGCCCTGCATCAGGTCGTAGCGGTCAGCCATCATCACCTTCGTCCACACGCCGATGAAGTCGCGCACGAACTTGTCGCCCGCATCGGCGCAGGCATAGACCTCCGCGATCGCACGAAGCTGGGAGTTGTGGCCGAACACCAGATCGGTGCGCGACGCGGTCCACCGCTGCTCATGCGTATCGCGGTCAGTGCCGACATACTCCTGATCGCTGTCGTCGCTGATCTGCTTCCACGCCGTCTGCATGTCGAGCAGGTTGACGAAGAAGTCGTTGGTCAGCTGACCGGGAC
The DNA here is from genome assembly GCF_903643035.1 of Sphingomonas bacterium. GTDB lineage: Bacteria > Pseudomonadota > Alphaproteobacteria > Sphingomonadales > Sphingomonadaceae > Sphingomonas. Next base: position 13,704 of record NZ_CAHJWW010000011.1, read on the forward strand.
GATCGGTGAACACGCCATGCTTCGACCCCTGCGCATTGGTGCCCAGGACGCGCAGCCCGCCGACCAGTACCGCCATCTCCCATCCGCTGAGGTCCAGCAACTGCGCACGGTCGATCAGCAGCTCCTCGGTCGGCACGCTGAACGTCACCGACAGATAGTTGCGAAAGCCGTCCGCCTTCGGCTCCAGAACGTCGAAGCTCGCCACGTCGGTCTGCTCCAGCAGCGCGTCGGTGCGGCCCGGAGTGAACGGCACCGCGTCGGCGAAGCCCGCGGCACGCGCCGCCTGCTCGACGCCCAACGTGCCGCCCAGGACGATCAGGTCGGCGATCGACACCTTCTTGCCGCCGTCGCCCTTGCCGTCGAAATCGGCCTTGATCCGGTCGTACACGACCAGCACGCGGGCAAGCTGCTCCGGATCGTTGACCTCCCAGTCCTTCTGCGGCGCGAAGCGGATGCGCGCACCATTGGCGCCGCCGCGATGGTCGGACTTGCGCCACGTCGAGGCCGAGGCCCAAGCGATGGCGACCAGCTCGGATATCTCCAGGCCGGAGTTGGCGACCATGCGCTTCAGGTCGACAATGTCGCTCGCCTCGACGGGGGCGTAATCCGCCGCGGGGATCGGGTCCTGCCAGATCAGCTCCTCCGTGGGGGCTTCCGGTCCGAGCAGGCGGACCTTGGGACCCATGTCGCGGTGGCACAGCTTGAACCACGCGCGCGCCCAGGCATCGGCGAAATACTCGGGGTCCGCCCGGAACTTCTGGCAGATCGCGTTATAGGCGGGATCGACCTTCAACGCCATGTCGGCCGTCGTCATCATCGTCGGCACCATCTTGCCCGGCGTGTGCGCCGCGGGGGCGAGCGTCTCGACGGGATCGCCGACCGGATGCCACTGGTGCGCGCCCGCCGGGCTCTTGGTCAGTTCGTACTCATGGTCGAACAGATTGTCAAAATAGGTCATATCCCACTGGATGGGAGTCGGCGTCCACGCGCCCTCGATGCCCGAGGTGATGGTATGGTCGCCCATCCCGCTCTCGTGCGACGAGTGCCAGCCCAGACCCTGGCTGGCGATGTCGGAGCCCTCCGGCTCCTTGCCGACCAGGCTGGGATCGCCGGCGCCATGACCCTTGCCGAACGTGTGGCCACCGGCGGTAAGCGCCACGGTCTCCTCGTCGTTCATCCCCATGCGGGCGAAGGTCTCGCGCATGTCGCGCGCCGAGCCCTGCGGCATCGGGCAGCCGCCCGGACCTTCGGGATTGACGTAGATCAGCCCGTGCTGGATCGCCGCGAGCGGCTCTTCCAGCATCGTGCCGGCTTCCTCGTCGATGCGGGTCTGGCCTAGGAACTCTTCCTCCGAGCCCCAGTAGATGTCCTGCTCGGGCTCAAACACATCGGGACGACCGCCGCCGAAACCGAACGTCGGGCCGCCCATCGACTCGATGGCGACATTGCCGGCGAGGATGAACAGGTCCGCCCAGCTGAGGTTCGCGCCATATTTCTGCTTGACCGGCCACAGCAGGCGGCGGGCCTTATCGAGGTTGCCGTTGTCCGGCCAGGAGTTGAGCGGCGCGAACCGCTGCTGACCCGCGCCCGAGCCGCCGCGACCGTCGCCGGTACGATAAGTGCCGGCCGAATGCCACGCCATGCGGATGAAGAACGGGCCGTAGTGACCATAGTCGGCGGGCCACCATGACTTGCTGTCGGTCATCAGCGCGGTCAGGTCCGCCTTGACCGCCGCATAGTCGAGTTCCTTGAACGCCTTAGCATAGTTGAACTCGGCGCCCATCGGGCTGGGCGACGTGCCGCCCTGGTGCAGGATGCCGAGCGAGAGCTGCTCGGGCCAGAAATCGCGGCTCGTCTGACCGAGCAGCTTGCGCAACGCGGCCGGCTGCTTGCGGGGATCGTTGATCGGGCTGCCCTGCGTGATGGCGTCCATTGGATCTGTCTCCTGAATGGTAAATCGTTGGCGCCGCCATAGGCCCGATCGCGGGATGGAGGAAATCATTTGATCCGGTCGGTTTGAACGAGACAGTCGATCAATGCCTCGACCCGTTTCGGCCTCCGTCAGGCGTCGGTGTCGGCCGTCGCCAGCGGCGGATGCAGCCGCAGTCGCTCGACGCGCCGGGGATCGGCCTCGACCACCTCCAGCCGCCAGCCACTCGGATGGGTCAGGCACTCGCCCGCCTCCGGCACGCGCCGCGCCAGCACGCCCGCGAGCCCGGCCAGCGTGTCGATGTCGTCGTCGGTCTCCGCCAGGCGAGGATCGACGAGCCGCGCCACCTCCACCAGTTCGGCGCGCCCATCCGCCGCCCAGCCGCCGCCGTCGATCGGCACCAGCAGCGCATGCGGGGCATCGTCGTGCTCGTCCTCGATGGAGCCGGTGATCTCCTCGATCAGGTCCTCGATCGTCACCAGACCCTCGGTACCGCCATATTCGTCGAGCACGATCGCCAAGTGGACGCGACTCGACCGCATGTCGGCGAGCAGGTCGAGCGCGCCGCGCGCCACCGGCACGTACAGCGGCTCACGGATCAGCGACGACCAGTCGGCTGGACGTTCGCCATGGGCAAGCAGGACGAAGACGTCCTTGACGTGGACCATGCCGACCACATGGTCGAGGCTGCCGCGATAGACGGGCAGGCGGCTGTGCCCGGCGTCCGCAAACTTCGCGACCAGCTCGTCGAGGCTGGTATGTTCCTCCACCGCGACGATGTCCGCGCGCGGGACGCCTACGTCGTTCGCGTCGCGTTCCCCGAAATGGAGCAGGTTGCGCACCATCTGGCGTTCGAGCGGCGACAGATCCCCGGCCGCATCGGGCGCGGGGTCGTCCTCATGCCGGTCGATCACGTCCTCAAGCTGGCCGCGCAGCGTGTCGTCGGCGGGCGTGCCGAAGATCAATCCCTTCAATCCGCGCCAGATGCCGCTTTCGTCGTGCTGGCCGGTGCTACTTCGGTCTTCCTTGGCGTTGGGGGGCATGACGGACGTTCATTCCTCTCGTACCGAATAGGGATCGGCGATGCCGAGCGCGGCGAGCGCGGCGCGCTCGATCGCCTCCATATCCTCCGCCGCCGGATCGTCGGTGTGGTCGTAACCTAGCAGGTGGAGCGTGCCGTGCACGATCAAATGAGTCGCATGGCTGGCGACGGGAATGCGGCGCTCGGCGGCCTCCGCGACGCATGTGCCATGGGCCAGCACGATGTCGCCGAGGAGAAGCTCGCCCCCCGTGGTGCTTGCGCCACCGGCATCGGCGTCGCCGGTCGCATCCATCGTGTCGAGCAGGTCGGGCTGCACCATCGGGAAGGAGAGGACGTTCGTGGCCTTGTCCTTGCCGCGAAAGCGATGGTTGAGGGTGCGGACCTCGTCGTCCGTGGTCAGCCGCACGCTGATCTCGACGACGGCGGGCGTGGTCAGCATCGCCCCATGCGGCGTCCGCTCGATCGCGGCGGTGGCGGCGTTCAGGGCAAGGACGTCCCAGCCCGCGTCCGGCCAGGGTTGCTCGCAGGAGACTTCGACCTGGATCATCGGTCGGCCAGGATCGGTCTGCACAAGATCGTCACTCCCGCATGGTGGTCGAGCATCACTGTCTTCCGCACAAGCACCTGCAAATCAACCGTCCATGCCGAGACGGGATCGATGACACCCTCTCCCATCCCGGCGCCCGGCGGGCGTGGACGGGATTCGGCCCCGTCTCCGCCTTCCGCCGTTTCCCGATCGTCAACCGGGCCCTTCGTAAGCCTCCACGATCCGCCCGACGATCGGGTGCCGCACAACGTCGCCGACGGTGAACCGGGTGACGGCGATGCCCTCCACCCCCTCCAGCCGACTGACCGCATCGGCAAGCCCGCTGGCGGGGATGCCGCCGGGCAGGTCCACCTGCTTGGGGTCACCGCACACCACCATGCGGCTGTTCTGGCCGAAGCGGGTGAGGAACATCTTCATCTGCGCCTGTGTGGTGTTCTGCGCCTCGTCCAGGATCACGAACGCGTCGGCGAGCGTGCGACCGCGCATGAACGCGATCGGCGCCACCTCGATCTCTCCGCTTGCGATCCGCCGCTCCACCTGCTCGGCGGGCAGGCAGTCGTACAGCGCGTCGTAGAGCGGGCGCAGATAGGGGTCGACCTTCTCCTTCATGTCGCCGGGCAGGAAGCCCAGCCGCTCGCCCGCCTCCACCGCCGGGCGCGACAGGATCAGGCGCTGGACGCTGCCGGTGATGAGCTGAGCCACCGCCTGCGCCACCGCGACATAGGTCTTGCCGGTGCCCGCCGGTCCCAGCGCGAAGATCATGTCGTTGCTCGTCAGCTGGCGCATGTAGTGCGCCTGCGCGGGTGTCCTCGGCACGATCGTCTTCTTGCGCGTGCGGATCATGACGGAGGGCGCGCGCTCGCCCCCATGCCGATCGAGGTCGGCGCGCACGATCCCGTCGAGCACCGGCTCCGCCGCCATCGCGATCGACGCGTCGACCAACCCCGCGTCGACCGCCTCGCCTCGTGCGACGCGGCCGTACAGGTCATTCAGAACGTCGCGCGCCATCGCCACCCTCTCCGCCGCCCCCTCCAGCCCCACGCGGTTGCCGCGCGCGGTGATATAGACACCCAGCCGGTTTTCCAGCGCGACGAGGTTCTGATCATACTGACCGAACAGCTGCGCGAGGAGCTGCGGCCGGTCAAACACCACCTCCGCCCGCGAACGATCACCGGACTGGGCGGGGACTGGCTTGCGACTCATGCGGTTCCTTCACGATATCAATCCAAGGTGAGGCGTACTCGCGCGTTTCGCAAGCCGGACCAGGTCGCTTGGCCACGCCGGGCGACACTATCTTAATCATGTCATTCTAGCTCAAACCGGTGACGTCGCCATATTCGAAGCATCTACTACCGCTATGGCTGGGATCGCTGATCGCTGATCGCCGTGGCGGTGGCGAGCCTCGCCCTGCGATACAGCGACGTCGCATCGCCGATCGGCCTCTTTGAAGTTCGACTGATGCTGTTTGAAGCGGCGACGCTGATGCTGTACCTGCGGCAGCGGCGCTTCGGCTCGCCCGTGCTGCTCACGCTGCTACAGACCGCCGCCGGCATCAACGTCTTGGCCGCTATCGGCGCAGCGGGTGCCATCGCGAGCTATGTCGCCGCCCGCCACAGCGCCGGTTGGGCGGATGAGGCGCTGGTTGGCTTCGACCGGGCACTCGGCTTCGACTGGCGACAGGCTTATTGGTGGGAAATCGACCATCCCGCGATCACCTTCATCCTGCGGCGCGCCTATGGGAGCATCGGCCAGACGCCCGTCGCGGTAATTTTCGCGCTGGCTGTGACTCGGCGCTTTGACCATCTCGCAAGATTCTTAATCGCCTTCGCCGTCACGCTCGCGCTGACAGTCGCGATCTTCCGGTTCGTTCCGGCACAGTCGGCCCTCGTTCATCTGATCGGAACGACGCCGCCCTACCGGCCCTGTACGGACGTGACGCAGGCCGCGACCATTGCTGCGTTGCGCACTGGGAAGCTTTCGATCGTTTCGCTTGGCGACATGACCGGTATCATCGGCTTTCCCAGCTTCCACACGGCAGCAGCCTTACTCTACATCTACGGCGCCTGGCCTGTGACATCGATCCGTCGTCCGGTGCTGATCGTCAATCTGACGATGCTGGCAGCCACGCCGGTGGAAGGTGCCCATTACCTGACGGACGTGCTTGGCGGCATCGCGGTGACGGCAGCGGCGCTGGCTGTCGTCGCCTCTGTTCCCCGGGGTCGGGGTGCTTGCGCGCGCGTTGCCGGTCTGTTCGTCATCCGGCAGTGGCGAGGGCGGCCACGCCTGCCCGTCGCGGCAGGCCGTCAGGCTGCTCGCCGGACCCGCTCGATCCCCGCCATCGACACCGGCCCCGCGCTGACCAGGTCCACCTCGACCAGGTCGCTCACGCTCGCGTCCGTCATCAGGTGGACCGACTGAAGCCAGGGCGACTTGCCGAGCATCTGGCCGGGCAGCTTGCCGGGCCGCTCCACCAGCACCGCGCACCGCCGCCCGACGCTCGCGCGGTTGAAGGCGATCTGGTCGCGGCCGAGCGCGGCCTGCAGGCGCTGGAGGCGGTCGTCCATCGCCTCGGGCGCGACCTGCCCGGCCAGGTCGGCGGCGGGGGTGCCGGGACGCGGGCTGTATTTGAAGCTGAACGCCTGCGCATAGCCGACCGTGTCGACCAAGCTCAGAGTTTCGGCGAACTCGGCCTCGCTCTCGCCGGGAAAGCCGACGATGAAGTCGCCCGACAGCGCGATGTCGGGTCGCGCCGCGCGGACGCGGTCGATCAGGCGCAGGTAGCCGTCGCGCGTGTGATGGCGGTTCATCGCCCGCAGCACCCGGTCGCTGCCCGCCTGCACCGGCAGGTGGAGGAACGGCATCAGCCCCTCGACGTCGCGATGCGCGTCGATGAGGTCCTGCGCCATGTCATTGGGGTGACTGGTCGTATAGCGGATGCGCGCGAGCCCCGGCAGCCGATCGAGCGCGCGGATCAATCCGCCCAGTCCCCGCGTCCGTCCCGCCTCGTCCTCGCCCGCCCAGGCGTTGACGTTCTGGCCCAGCAGCGTGATCTCGCGCGCGCCGGCGTCGACCAGCGCGCGCGCCTCGTCGACGATCGCCGTCCACGGCCGGCTGATCTCCGCGCCGCGCGTGTAGGGGACGACGCAATAGGTGCAGAACTTGTCGCACCCCTCCTGCACCGTCAGGAACGCGGAGGGTCCCGCACGGCGGCGGGCGGGGAGCGCGCCGAACTTGGCGAGCGCGGGCAGCTCGGTATCGAGCGCCGGACGCCCGGCGACGGCATCGGCGACCAGCGCGGGCAGGCGATGGTAGCTCTGCGGGCCGACGACCACGTCGACCTTCGCCCGCGCGACGATCTCCGCCCCCTCGGCCTGCGCGACGCAGCCGGCGACCGCGATCATCGGCGTGTCGCGTCCGGCGGCCCTGGCGACCTTCCTCAGCCGGCCGATGTCGGAATAGACCTTCTCCGTCGCCTTCTCGCGGATGTGGCAGGTGTTGAGCACGATCAGGTCCGCATCATCGGCGGTGCCCGCGGCGGACATCCCCTGCGCGGCCATCAGCTCTGCCATGCGCTCGCCGTCGTACACGTTCATCTGGCAGCCGAAGGACTTGACGTGGAAGGTCTTGGGAGCGGACTTCATCCGCCGGGCCGTAGCAGAGCGGGCGCAGCGGGGGGAGGGGTCAGTCCTCCATCCGCCGCCGTGCTTCCGCCGCGATGCCCTTGCGACCGCCGGCGGCGGCGGGATCGAACGGATCGAGCAGGCGCAGCGTCGCGACGAAGCTGCCGCGCCGGCGCAGGACTCGCCTCGCATGGCTGGTTCCGCCCTCGGCCCCCGTCCAGGCGAGCTCGCGGGTCGCCGCGCCGTAGTCGAGCCGGATCGGCTGGACCAGCACATCCTGGGGCGGCGGATCGAGCGCGGCGAACATGCCGGCCTTGAACGGCAGCAGCGATACGCCGTCGCCGGTGGTGCCCTCGGGAAAGACCGTCACCGCGCGCCCGGTGGCGAGCGCCGCGCGGAGCCGCCCGACCTGCTCGCTGATCCGCATCCGGTCGGCGCGGTCGACGAAGATCGTGTCGTTCAGCCTGCACAGCCAGCCGACCAGCGGCGTGCGCGCCAGCTCCGCCTTGGCGACGAAGGCGCTGCCCGTCGCGCCCGCGATCAGCATGATGTCGATCCAGCTGAGGTGATTGGACACGAACACCACATCGCGGGGAAGCGGCGTGCCGACGATCCGGGCGCGGGCGCCGACGATCCGCGCGACCGCGCCCAGGAACCGTCGCGGCCAGGGAGACCGCAGGCCGACGACCAGCCAGCCGTAGTGGAGCGGCACGCATATGAGCAACAGCGCAAGCAGGGCGCCCAGCCTGGCGACCATGCGCCCGCGCGCGACGAGCGACACCGGCTCTTCCGGCGAGGACGCCGTCGCAGGCGGATCCGCACGATGGGCAGGTGGCATCGAGCCGTCCGGTCTCAGTCCTTGCGGCTCAGGCTGACGCCGTAGAGTTCCATGCGATGGTCGACCAGGCGAAAGCCCAGCCGCTCGGCGATCGACTTCTGGAGCAGTTCCAGCTCGGGATCGACGAACTCGATCACCCGGCCCGTCTCGACATCGATCAGGTGGTCGTGATGCGCCTCGGGCGCCGGCTCGTAACGCGCGCGGCCGTCGCCGAAATCGTGACGGTCGAGGATACCCGCCTCCTCGAACAGCCGCACGGTCCGATAGACGGTAGCGATCGAGATGCCGCGGTCGATTGCCGATGCGCGTTCATATACCTTCTCGACGTCCGGATGGTCCTCCGCCTCGGACAGCACGCGGGCGATCACGCGGCGCTGCTCGGTGATCCGCAGCCCCTTCTCGTTGCACAACGCTTCCAGATCGATCTTGCGGGCCATTCGTCTCGCTGCTTTTGACCGAAGCGATCTACCGAGCCGGCGCGGTTCGGGAAAGCGAAACCGACTCGCAACAAGAAGGTCCGTGTCGGCGCCCGTTCAGTCGACGATCACGGCACGGCGATACGTGTGGGCGTCGAAGGTCCGCCCGTCGCGCCCGCGGTAATAGTCGCGCCGCTCTCCCACCTTTCCGAACCCGGCGCCGCGATAGAGCTTCACCGCCTCGTTGTTCGCGCGCACCTCGAGGTGGAGCGTCGCGAGGTCGCGCGCGCGGCAGCCCTCCAGCGTGGCGCGCAGCAGCGCGCCGCCGACCCCGCGCCGCCGCGCCGCCGGGTCGGTCCCCAGCAGCAGCAGCTCTCCCTCGTCCAAGACCGAGCGGGCGAGCGCGAAACCCGCGGGCTTTCCGTCGAGCTCGGCGAGCGTCAGCCATACTCCGGCCAGCCCCAGCACGCCCAGGCACTGGTTGCGGGTCCATGCCTCGCCCCAGCGCGGATCGAAGGCGGCGGCCATCAGCCGGTCCAGCACCGCGATGTCGCCGGCGGAACCGGTCCGCAGATCGATGATCGCCAGCCGGCCGCTCACCGCCCCGATGCCGGGCCAGGCGCCTGCGGCCTGGCGTCGGGCGCGCGTCCGTAGAGCGGGCGGGGGGGCAGCGCACGCAACGCGGGCGGCAGGAGCAGCGCGTGCGCCGCATCGGGAAGCTCTCCGCGCGGGGCTGTGCGCGGGTCCTCGCCCAGCCAGC
>NZ_CAHJWW010000012.1 GCF_903643035.1 Sphingomonas bacterium
CGGGCGACGCGCTGACGATGCGCGCGGAAATGGCCCGGCACAAGCCGCCGGCGGGACCGCTCGACGTCAAGCTGGCGCCGGGCGGGCTCGTCGACCTGGAGTTCGCGGTGCACGTCGCGCAACTGGTCGGTCGCGCCGGCTTCGATCCCGATCTCGGGCACGCGATCGACGCGCTCGGCGATCGCCTGCCGCCCGGCGCGCGAGCGGCGCACGACCTGCTGACCCGGCTGCTCGTCGCAACCCGGTTGCTGGCGCCCGATGCGCAGGTGCCGCCACCGGCCAGCTGCGCGGTGATCGCGCGCGCGGTCGGCCTGCCGGACTGGGACACGGTCGTTGCGGAGCTCGCGCGCACGCGGCAGGATGTCGGATGTATCCGGGTCGGGGAGAGCCCCGGGGAGGATGCCAAGGAGAACCATGGTGGATGAGCTGCCCGAACTGATACTGACCGCGACCGACGGATCGCCGTTGCCGCTCGCCTCGCTGCGCGGACGGCCGGCGGTGGTGTATTTCTATCCGAAGGACGACACGTCGGGCTGCACGAAGGAGGCGCAGGACTTCTCTCTCCTTGCCGCCGATTTCACCGCCGCGGGGGTGCGCGTGATCGGTGTGTCCAAGGACACGCCCGCCAGCCACCAGCGGTTCACCGGCAAGCACCAGCTGGAAGTGCAGCTCGTCAGCGACGAGAGCGGCGCGGCGTGCGAGGCGTTCGGCGCCTGGATCGAGAAGAGCATGTACGGCAAGAAATACATGGGCATCGACCGCTCGACCTTCCTGTTCGATGCCGCCGGCAGGCTGGCGCGGGTGTGGCGCAAGGTGAAGGTGCCCGGCCATGCCGGCGAGGTGCTGTCCGCCGCCAGGGCGCTATGACGATCGAGGATCGCGGCGGGCGACGGTAATCTGGGATATCGCGTCCTCCATTCGCCGCGCCTCCATGCCGGTCCGACGCGCGTCGCCGCCGGTCCCCTTGCCGACCCCGGCTGGTGCGCGTCAGGTGCCGTCATCGACGGACACCAGGGACGACACGGCGATGGCGGCTTCGAAGGTACCCGGCGAAAAGGCCAACGGCTCGATCGCACGAAGCGCAGGGTTCGCACTGGTCCTGGCCGGTCTGGCCGCCGCCGGTGCGGCCAAGGCGGATCCGGCAGACCCGATCAGCCCTCCGGCCATGGTCGCCTCGACCGGCACGGGTTCCTCGATCGTCGCGACGGGCGCGAGCGCCGCGATCGTCGTAGCAGGCGTCGTGACCGCCGCCGAAGTCGCCGCCGAGACCCACATGCGTTCGCTGTTCGATACGTGGAAGCAGGGTGACGGCGGCCTTGCCCCGCTGCACGCCGGGATCGCGATCCCGTCGGTCCACCCGGTCGACCAGCTGGAGTTCACCAGCAACTTCGGCATCCGCTCCGATCCGTTCCGCCATACCGCGCGGATGCACGCCGGCGTCGACATCCGCGGTCCCGTCGGCACCCCCATATACGCCACCGCCGACGGCACCGTCGATCGGGCGGAGCGCGCGGGCGGCTATGGCAATCTGATCGAGCTGGACCATGGCAAGGGCATCCAGACGCGCTATGGCCATCTGTCTAAGATCCTTGTCGAGCCGGGCTCGGCAGTGAAGCGGGGTCAGCTGATCGCATTGATGGGCTCCACCGGCCGTTCGACCGGCTCGCACCTTCACTACGAGGTCCGCATCGACGGCAAGGCGGTCAACCCGGCGCCGTTCCTGACCACCGCCGATTACCTGACGGCGGCGCAGTCCGCTTCGGCCACCGCGATCCCGGTTGTGATGGACGGCCCTTCGCCGCAGGATTGATCGCGCCCGTTGCCCTGGACGTGCGTACCGCCTATCTGCCGGTCATGGCGACGCAGGCATCCGACATCGCTCTCACCCCTTCCGCAGCGGCGCGTGTCGCGTCGGTGGCGAGCCGGCAGGGCAAGCCTGCGATCCTGCGGTTGTCGGTCGATGGTGGCGGTTGTTCGGGCTTCCAGTACCGGTTCGGGTTTGCGGATGCGCCCGAGGCGGACGACACCGTCGCGGAGACCGACGGCGTACGGCTGGTGGTGGACGCGGTCAGCCTCAATCTCGTCCGTGGGTGCGCGGTCGATTATGTCGAGTCGCTCGGCGGCGCCGCCTTTCGGGTCGAGAACCCCAACGCCGCTTCGGGCTGCGGCTGTGGCTCGTCGTTCGCGGTCTGACGCTTGCCGCTCAAGGTCGTCACCTACAACGTCAACGGCATCAAGGCCCGGCTGCCGCGCGTCCTTGAATATCTGGCAGAGGCGCAGCCCGATATCGTGTGTCTCCAGGAGCTGAAGGCGAGCGACGAGACCTTTCCGATCGCCGAGATCGAGGCTGCGGGATATGGCGCGACATGGCATGGCCAGAAGAGCTGGAACGGCGTGGCCGTTCTAGCGCGCGGCATCCAGCCGGCGGAGCGGCAGCGGGGCCTGTCCGGCGAGCCGGAGGACGAACATAGCCGTTATCTCGAATGCGCGATCACCGATCCGGGCGGCGACGAGCTGATCGTCGCCTCGCTCTACCTGCCTAACGGCAATCCGCGTCCGGGACCCAAGTTCGACTACAAGCTGCGTTGGATCGAACGGCTCGCCGCGCGGGCGCGCGCGCTGCTGGCGGAGGAGGTGCCGGCGGTGCTGGCGGGCGATTACAACGTCATCGCCAACGACGACGACAGCTATTCGACACGGGCGATGGCCGAGGACGCGCTGATGCAGCCCGAAAGCCGGGCCGGCTATCGCTCGCTGCTGGCGCAAGGGTGGACCGACGCGCTGCGCACCCGTTATCCGGGGGGCGGAGTGTGGACGTTCTGGGACTATCAGGCGGGCGCATGGCAGCGTGATGCGGGGTTCCGGATCGATCACCTGCTGCTCAGCCCGATGGCGGCGGACCGTCTGGTCGACGCCGGCGTCGACAAGGCGTATCGCGGGCGCGAGAAGGCGAGCGACCATGCGCCGACCTGGGTGGCGCTCAGGTGATGCGGGCGGCGCTCGCGACGGCGATGCTGCTCGCCGCGGTGCCGGCGCTCGCGCAGGACAAGCCCGATGGGTCGGACGGACCGCGCTTCTGCCCTACGCGGCCAAGTCTCGGCGGTTCGAGTTGCACGACCGAGCCGGGTCACGTCCAGATCGAAGCCTCGACCTTCGACTGGCAGCGTGACGACCGCTCGGATCAACGCGAGGACCGGATCGTCTCGGCCGACCTGCTCGCTCGCTTCGGCGTAGGACCGAAGACGGAGGTTCAGGTCGGCTGGACCGCCTATGGCCATGACCGCACCCGTGACAAGACGACTGGCGAGATCGATACCGTGAACGGCACCGGCGACGTGACGCTCGCGGTGCGCCAGCATCTCGCGGGTGAGGAGGGCAAGCCTTTCTCCGCGGGCTTCCAGCCGTTCGTGACGGTGCCGACCGGACGTTATCCGGTGGGGGCGGGCGATTGGAGCGCGGGCGCACAGGTGCCGGTGCAGTACGATCTGACCAGGAAACTCGCCGCGCAATTCACGGGCGAGATGGATGCGGCGACCAACCAGTCCGGCGATGGGCGGCATCTGGCGTACAGCGGCATCTGGGGTCTTCGCTATAAGCTGACCGAGGCCGTCAACGTGTATGGCGAGCTGTCGGTCGAGCGCGACGACGATCCTTCCGGGCACGAGACGCACTCGCTCGCGGCGTTCTCGGTCGCGTGGCGGCCGACGAAGCGGTTCCAGCTTGACGCGCAGGTGGTCGCGGGGCTGAATCCAAACTCGCCCGACATCCGGCTGGTGACGGGTGGTGCGATCGTTTTCTGACGGCCAGGGCGCGGCGGCGACTTCCATGTCCGGACGAGAGCGACGGGTTCGCGGGCGCTACAGGTCCCGCCCATAGATGTCGTACACCTTGTTGACCGCGCTGCCGATCGTCGTCGCGATCGAGTTCATCCCCTGGTTGTCGTCCAGGATCCAGCCGATCTCGCTGCGGCTCGCGCCGTATTTCGTGACGGATGCGCGGCGGATATACTCGATCATCATGAAGGCGAGCTGGCTCGCGAGGCGCGAGGCCTGCAAGTCCTTGACGACGCCCATCAGCGGTACGCGCACGGTCCGCACGGTGGGCGCGCGCAGCCACAGCAGCAGTTTCGCCCAGCCGAACGGCAGCAGCGATCCGTTCAGCGGCGCGATCGCCTCGTTCAGGTCGGGAAGCGTTATCATGAACGCGACCGGCCGCCCGTCCACTTCGGCGATCCGGATCAGGTCGTTGAACACGATGGGCTTCAGCTTGACGCCGACGTCCTTGATCTCGGGCGGGGTGAGAGGCACGAACCCCCAATTGTCCCGCCATGCGTCGTTGAGGATCGACAGGATGATCGCAGCCTCATCCTCGAACCTCTTCTTGTTTACCTCGCGGATGCGGATGCGCGGGTTCTTCTCGCCGCTGGCGATGATCCGCTCGATGATCGGCGGGAACGGCTTCAGTATGTCGAGGTCGTACGTCCGGAGCCGCTTGACGACGCCATAGCCCGCGCGTTCGATCCACCCCTGATACTCGGGTTTGGCGTGACCCATCATGATGGTCGGCGGATGATCGAAGCCCTGTACCAGCAGGCCCGGTTCTTCCCAGATCGACTGCGAGATCGGGCCGAGCGCGCGTGTCATTCCCTGGTCGCGCAGCCATCCCTCTGCGCGGGCGATCAGCGCGCGGAAGATCGCTTCGTCCTCCGCTTCCATCAGCCCCCACTGGCCGACGCCGGGGCCAAAGCCCTGCTCCGCGGGCATGGTGAGCGCCAGCGTGTCGATATGCGCGGAGATGCGCCCCACCACCCGACCGTCACGCTCGGCCAGGAAAAGCTGTGCCTTGGCATGGCTGTACCAGCCGTTCTTGGCCGGCGTGATGAGCCCCAGCGCCTCCCCCTTCAGCGGCGGCACCCAGTTGGGATCGCCCTTGTAGAGCCGAAACGGCAGGTCGACGAAGGCCTTCCGGTCGCGCTTGCTGTCGATCGGACGGATGGCGGGTTCGGCCATGAAGGGTGGCTCCGGGTCGTTTGGCGTCGACGGGAGTTCTTCTGCAACTTGCGCCCCGGCACAAGTCCGAAGCGGGCCAGTGGCCCTGGTCCGCCATGCTGACGCCATTATCTTGGGGCCTTTCTGTGACGATGATCGCGACCTTCACTCCAGACCGTGCCGCCGCGGCCGTGCCGGGCACCACGCGGATCGCCGACGACAGGGCCATGCTGCGCGCCGCGGCCGAACTGACCCGCGAGCTGACGGCGCCGCGGCCGGCGCTGTACTGGGCCGACCTCCTCGCGTCGGCCGCGATCGGCTACGGCGCGCTGGCGCTGGCCGTGACGAGTTCCACCCCGGGCCTGACGATCGCCGCCGCCGTCGTCGCCGTGCTGGCGCTGTATCGCGCGATGAGCTTCATCCACGAGGTCAGCCATGTGAAGCATGGCTCGCTGCCCGGCTTTCGGCTCGGCTGGAACGCGATGATCGGCGTGCCGATGCTGATCCCGTCCTTCATGTACGAGGGGGTTCACAATCTCCACCACGCCCGGACCCGCTATGGCACCGCCGATGATCCCGAGTACCTGCCGCTCGCGCTGATGAAGCCATGGACGCTGCCGCTGTTCGTGGTCGTGTCGGCACTGGCGCCGCTCGCGTTGCTGGTCCGCTTCGGCGTGCTCGCACCGTTGTCGGCGATGATGCCGGAACTGCGGCGCGTGGTGACGGAGCGGTATTCGGCGCTGGCGATCAATCCCGGCTTTCGCCGCCGCTCGCCCGAGGGTGCGGCGCGCGCGCAGTGGCGGTGGCTGGAGACGCTCGCGAGCCTCTGGGCGATCACGCTCATCATGCTGGTGGCGAGCGGGATCGTGTCGTGGCGGTCGTTCGGGATCGCGATGGGGATCGCCTCGGCGGTTGGGGTACTCAACCAGGTTCGCACATTGGTGGCGCACCTATGGGAGAATGACGGCGAGGCGATGAGCGTCACCGCGCAATATCTCGACTCGGTGAACGTGCCGCCGCCCACTCTTCTGCCGATGCTATGGGCACCTGTCGGACTGCGTTACCATGCGCTGCATCATCTGTTGCCCGGTCTGCCCTATCATGCGCTGGGCGAGGCGCATCGACGGCTGACGGCGGCGCTGGACATGGACTCGCCGTTCCATCGGGCGAGCCATGCCGGACTCCCGATGCTGGTGGGCCGGATCGCGCGGTCCACGATGGGCGCGCGGGGCTAGCTGTTTGGTCCCGTAACGTGGCGACTAGATTTCACACGGAAGCGCGGGGACGGCGGAGGCGATCCGTCGAGCCCTCCGCCCCTCTATCGAAGCGCCCCGCCTGTTCGATCCTGATCCGCCAGGTGGCTGGCTTGGGAAGGCGGGATCATCCCCGGGACAATCCCGTGCCTCCTGCTCGCGCCAACCACTCTTCCAGCCACTTGATCGTATAGTCCCCCGCCTGGAACTCGGGATCGTCGACCAGCGCCTGATGCAGCGGAATGGTCGTTACCGGCCCTTCGATCACGAACTCCTCCAGCGCACGGCGCAGGCGGGCAAGACACAGGGCGCGAGTGCTTCCATAGACGATCAGCTTGGCGATCATGGAGTCGTAGAAGGGCGGTACGCGATAGCCTGCGTAGAGGCCGGAATCGACGCGCACGTGCAGGCCGCCCGGCGCGTGATACTGTTTCACCAGGCCGGGTGAGGGCGCGAAGGTACGTGGGTCCTCGGCGTTGATCCGGCACTCGATCGCATGGCCGGCGAAGGCGACCTCGTCCTGGCGGACCGACAGCGGCTCGCCCTCGGCGATGCGGATCTGCTCGCGCACCAGATCGATGCCGGTGATCATCTCGGTCACCGGATGCTCGACCTGCAGCCGGGTGTTCATCTCGATGAAGTAGAAGTTGCCCGCCTCCCACAGGAACTCGATCGTGCCGGCGCCGCGATAGCCCATGTCGGCCATCGCCTGCGCGACGACGCCGCCCATCCGCTCGCGCTCCGCGGGCGTGATGACGGGAGAAGGAGCCTCCTCCAGCACTTTCTGATGCCGGCGCTGGAGCGAGCAGTCGCGCTCGCCCAGATGGAGCGCCGTGCCCTGGCCGTCGCCGAATATCTGGAACTCGATGTGCCTCGGGTTGCCGAGGTACTTCTCCATGTAGACGGTCGCGTCGCCGAACGCGGCCTTCGCCTCCGTTCCCGCCTGCGCGATCAGCGTCTGGAGCTGGTCCTTCGACGCGCAGACCTTCATCCCGCGCCCGCCGCCGCCCGACGCCGCCTTGATGATGACCGGATAACCGATCTCGTCGGCGATCCGCCTCGCGTCCGCAAGATCGCTCACCGCGCCATCGGAGCCGGGCACCAGCGGCAGCCCGAGCGCGCCGGCGGTGCGCTTGGCCTCCACCTTGTCGCCCATCGTGCGGATATGCTCGGGCTTGGGGCCGACGAAGATCAGGCCGTGGCTCTCGACGATTTCGGCAAACCGCGCGTTCTCGGACAGGAAGCCGTAGCCGGGATGGATCGCGTCGGCGCCGCTGATCTCCGCCGCCGATATGATGTTGGGGATGTTGAGGTAGCTGTCAGCGGCCGCGGGTGGCCCGATGCAGATCGCCTGATCGGCGAGCCGGACGTGCATGGCCTCGGCGTCGGCGGTGGAATGCACCGCGACGGTCGCGATCCCCATTTCGTGGCAGGCGCGATGGATACGCAGCGCGATCTCGCCACGGTTGGCGATCAGCAGCTTCCTGATCCTGGCCAAGATGCTTACTCTACCACGACGAGCGGCTGGTCGAACTCGACCGGCTGGCCGTTCTCCACCAGCACCTCGCGCACCGTTCCCGCGCTCGGCGCGAGGATCGGGTTCATCACCTTCATCGCCTCGACGATCAGCAGCGTATCGCCCGCCTTCACCGTCTGCCCGGCGCCGACGAAGGGTCTCGATCCCGGCTCGGCGGAAAGATAGGCGGTGCCGACCATCGGCGACTTGACCGCATCGATACGGGGCGCGGATGCGATCGCAGGAGCGTCCATCGGCGCTGCGCCGGCCGGAGCGGGCTGCGGCGCATAATGCACCACCGGAGCGCCGCCCCCGCCGCCGGGCTTGCGCGCCACGCGGATCTTGCGCGTGCCGTCCTCCACCTCGATCTCGGTCAGCGCACCCGCATCGAGCAGTTCGGCCAGCTGGCGGACAAGGTCGACATCGACCATCATCGCTCCCGCCTCGTTCACATCGGTCATGGCAGCCCCTGATTCCAAGCGGCGGCGTGTGTCAGAACCGTGCCGCGGCTTCAAGCGCGAGGATGTAGGAGTAGGCGCCGAATCCCGCGATCGAGCCGCGCGCCGCGCGTCCGACGAAGCTTGCGTGCCGGAAGTCCTCGCGCGCGTGGGGGTTCGACAGATGGACCTCGATCACCGGCGTAACGACGGAGTTGATCGCGTCGTGCAGCGCAACCGACGTGTGGGTGAACCCGCCCGCGTTGAGCAGCACCGCCTTCGCGCCCGACGCCTGCGCCTCGTGCAGCCAATCGATCAGATGCCCCTCGTGGTTGGACTGGCGCATGTCGATCTCCAGTCCCAGCGCCTGCGCGCGATCCTCCAGCCGGCCGGCGATGTCGTCCAGCGTGTCGTACCCGTAGATGTCGGGCTCCCGCATGCCGAGCAGGTTCAGGTTGGGTCCGTTGAGGACGAAGACGGTCGGCATGAGGCTCCGGTCGGTTATGCTCGCAAAGGCGCGCGATGCGTCTATATCAGCGAATGGGAGCACCGCCATGGCCACCACGCCCGACCGTTCGGAACCGACCTTGAACATCAGCGAGCAGCTAGCGCGCATCGATCAGATTCAGGTCGATCTCGGTCACAAGCTCGCGATGACGGCGAAAACCTGTCAGGGGACGCGTTTCGGCCCGCTCAGCCCTACCTTTGCGGGCATGGGCGCGCTGGCGGCCTTCGCCGCCGGCGTCGTGTTCGCCAAAGTCTTTCTCGGCTGAGTACCCGCTGCACATTATGTCCCATACCGACGGCACCGTCTCCATCACCGTCAACGGCGAGCACCGCCGCGTCGCCGCCGGTTTGACCTTGGCCCAGCTCGCGACCGAACTCGGCCTCGTGCCCGAGAAGGTGGCGGTGGAGCGCAACCTGGAGGTCGTGCCCCGCTCGACGCTGGCGCAGGTGCCGGTCGAGGACGGCGACGACATAGAGATCGTCCATTTCGTCGGGGGAGGGGACCATGCCGCTCCGGTCGTGGAAGATGGCTGGACCGTCGCCGGCCGTACCTTCCGCTCGCGCCTGATCGTGGGCACCGGCAAGTATCGCGACTTCGCTAAGAACGCCGCCGCGGTCGAGGCGTCGGGGGCCGAGATCGTCACCGTCGCCGTCCGCCGCGTCAACGTCGCGGACCGAAACGCGCCGATGCTGACCGACTATATCGACCCCAAGCGGATCACCTATCTTCCCAACACCGCCGGCTGCTTCGACGCCGAGAGCGCGATCCGCACGCTGCGCCTGGCTCGCGAGGCGGGGGGATGGGATCTCGTCAAGCTGGAGGTGCTGGGCGAGGCGCGCACGCTGTATCCCGACATGGTCGAGACCCTGCGCGCGACCGAGATCCTGGCCAACGAAGGTTTCCTGCCGATGGTCTACTGCGTTGACGACCCGATCGCGGCGAAGCGGCTGGAGAATGTCGGCGCGGTCGCGATCATGCCGCTGGGCGCTCCGATCGGATCGGGGCTGGGCATCCAGAACAAGGTGACGATCCGCCTGATCGTCGAGGGCGCGAGCGTGCCGGTGCTGGTCGATGCCGGGGTCGGTACCGCGAGCGAGGCGGCGGCGGCGATGGAGCTGGGCTGCGACGGCGTGCTGATGAACACCGCCATCGCCGAGGCGAAGGACCCTATCCTGATGGCGCGCGCCATGAAGGCGGGGGTGGAAGCGGGCCGGCTCGCCTATCGCGCCGGGCGGATGGGCGTGCGCCGGTATGCCGACCCGTCAAGCCCGCTGGCGGGCCTGATCTGACGACGCCCGACCGTAACGCAAACGTCACGGAACCCCTGTGGAAATGAAGGGTTAAACGCAGGCAATCCGAAGCGGGGACCGCCTCTGGTACCCGCAAGAGCGATGGAGGTCATCATGGGTGAGTTCACCGACAAGGTCAAAGCGGCCGGCAACAAGATCGCGGGCGAGGCCAAGGAGGCGATCGGCAAGGTCACGAATAACGAGGAGCTGACCGCCGAGGGCGAGGCCCAGCAGGTCAAGGGCGTCGGACAGGACGTCAAGGGTTCGGTCAAGGGCGCGCTCGGCGACGATATCTGAGCCGACGAGCGATATGAAGTCAGGGCCGTCCGGGTAACCGGGCGGCCCTTTGCGTCAGGCTCAGCCGATCCTCATGTCGCTTTCCTCGCGAGGCCGTAACTTCTAATACGTGTTCATGTGGCAGCTCTATCAGTTCCCCCTGTGCCCGTTCAGTCGCAAGGTACGGTTGCTGCTGGGTGAGAAGGGTGTCGGCTACGACTTGGTACGCGAGTCGCCGTGGGCGCGACGTGACGAGTTCTTGGACATGAACCCGGCCGGACAGACGCCGGTGATGGTCGACGCCGGCCGCAACGCCGCGCCGCTAATCGATTCGATGGCGATCTGCGAGTATCTGGAAGAGACGGTCGATCGCACCGCGATGATAAACGGCACCGCTGCGAACCGGGCGGAAATCCGCCGGCTGGTCGCATGGTTCGACGGTTCCTTCTATCGCGACGTGACCGGGCCTTTGCTGCACGAACGGATGATAAAACGGTTGGCGCACCGCGCCTCGCCCGATGCCAAGGGGCTGCGCGAAGCGATGAAGGCCGCGATCCAGCATCTCGACTATGTCGATTATCTTCTGGACCATCGCAACTGGCTGGGCGGCGCGACGATGAGCTTGGCCGATCTCGCCGCGGCGGCGCAGATCTCGGTTACCGATTATTTAGGCGGCATCGACTGGAAGAGCCATGAGCAGACTGCGCGTTGGTATCGCGGGTTGAAGAGTCGGCCGAGTTTCCGTCCGCTGCTCGCCGAGCGGATGGAGATGCTAAGTCCGCCGGCGCATTATGACGATGTAGACTTTTGAACCGTTGCAAAGCGCCGATCCGCCGAGCGCCCAGCTGTCGCTGACCTGGCTGGACGCGGCCGGTCTCCTCGGCGTCGCCCTGTTGCTCGCCGCCTATGCCGGGACGGTCACCGGGCGGGTGGCGGCGACCCGGCCGGCGGCGCTGGCGGTCAATCTGGCGGGATCGCTACTGATCCTCGCATCGCTTCGGGGTACGTTCAACCTCCCGTCGGCCGTCGTCGAGATCGCCTGGGCGTCGGTCGCCGCGGTCGGTTTGATCCGGCACGCGCGACGCTGACTCGCGCTCAGGCGGCCGCGGGCGGGTCCTTTGCCGCCAGCCGCCGCTGCAGGAACGCCAGCACCAGCGCCTCCTCCGGCCGCAACGCCGCTCCCGCGCCGTCGTCGCGTTCGGCCAGCTCGCGGTCGACTTCCTCGCGCACCTCCAGCACCAGTGAGTCGGACAGATAGCTGTCGAGCACCTCGGGGTGGACGTAGCATTTGCGACATACCGCGGGCGTGTTGCCCAGTCGCGCCGAAACGCGTTCGATCGCGGCCCGCACGTTCTTCTTCGCCGCGGCTTGGCTGTCCACCTTCTCGAACTCGGCGAGCGCCAGCGCGGCCAGCACCGTGCCCGTCCAGGTGCGAAAATCCTTGGCGGTGATATGCGCGCCTGCGATGTCCTTCAGATACGCGTTGACGTCTCCCGACGTCACCTCATGCTGGTGGCCGTCGTCGTCGAGATAGTGGAACAGGTGCTGGCCGGGCAGATCCTGGCTCGCCTTGACGATCCGAGCGACGCGGCGATCCCTGATCTTCAGGTTCCACTGCTTGCCGCTCTTCCCCTTGAAGCGGAACTTCAGCTCGGCTCCCGCGACCTCCACATGCTCGCCGTTCAGCGTCGTCAGGCCATAGCTGCCGTTCTGCCTGGCGTAGTCCGCGTTGCCGACGCGGATCATCGTCGTCTCCAGCAGGTGGACGACGGTGGCCAGCACCTTCTCGCGTACCAAGCCCTTCAGGCGCATGTCGGCATCGATGCGCGAGCGGATGCCCGGCAGCGCCTGCGCGAAGTCCAGCATGTGTTCGTACTTGGTCCCGTCGCGTACCTCGCGGAACCGCTCGTGATAGCGGTATTGCTTGCGCCCCTTCGCATCGCGGCCGGTCGCCTGCAGGTGCCCGTCGGGATCGGGACAGATCCACACGTCGAGATAGGCGGGCGGGATCGCGAGCCTGTCGATCCGGTCGATCGTCGCGCGATCCCTGACGGCCTTGCCGTCGGGATCGCGATAGCTCCAGCCCTTTCCGCTCTTCCGGCGGGCGATGCCCGGCATCTCGTGGTCGACATAGACAAGCCCGGCGCTTTCCGCCGCGTCCCTGGGATCGACGATGTTCTCCGTCGCTTCGTCCGTCACGCTCTTCTCCTGTACGTAAATACGCAATCGCCGGTGCTACGGGTTCGTTCCGGCATCGGCGGCGGCTGGCGGGTGAGGGCCGAAGCGGGCATAGCGACGGCATGATCCGCCTGTTCGTCTTCGGCCTGGGCTATACGTCGACCAGCCTCGCGGTCCGTCTGCCGGGCACGGCGGGCACCACCCGTGACGGTCGCGGTCGGTCGGTCCAGTTCGACGATCGCCGGGCCGTCGCGGCTGCGCTGGCGCGGGCGAGTCATGTCCTGTCTTCGGTACCGCCGGACGGCGACGATCCCGTGCTGGCGCGCTATGGCGACCTGCTCGGCGACCGCTGGCTCGGCTATCTGTCCTCGACGGGCGTGTACGGCGACATGGCGGGGGCATGGGTGGACGAGAGCGCGCCGACCGGAACCGGCCGGCGATCGGTGCGCGCGGCAGCGGATGCGGCATGGCTGGCGCGGGGTGCGCGCGTCTTCCGGCTACCGGGCATCTATGGCCCCGGGCGCTCGCCGCTCGACCGGGTGCGCGATGGCCGGGCGCATCGCACCGGGATCGCCGCCCAGGTGTTCAGCCGGGTGCATGTCGACGACATCGTGTCGGGCGTGATTGCCGGCTTCGATGCGCCCGCAGGGGCGTACAACCTGGCCGACGATGTGCCCTGCGGGCAGGACGAGGTGGTGGTCCATGCCGCCGCGCTGCTGGGCCTGCCGCCGCCGCCGTTGGTCGCGGTCGAGAACCTGTCGGCCATGGCGCGGGGATTCTACGCGGAGAACAGGCGGGTGGCGAACGGCAAGGCCCGGCGCGTGCTCGGCTGGGTGCCGGCGTATCCCGATTACCGCGCGGGCCTGCGCGCGCTCAGCGCCACCAGCAGTCCGATGCCGGTCAGCACCGCTCCCGTCACCGCCAGCGCGGACCAGCGATAGCCCTCGAACAGCGTCGACAGCAGCATCGCGATCACCGGTACCAGCACGCCGGCATAGGCCGCGCGCGCCGTCCCGATCACCCGCAGCACGCGGTAATAGAGCGAGAAGGCCAGCGCCGAGCCGGCCAGCGCCAGCCAGGCGACTCCGGCCCAGTATCGCCAGCTCGCGGGGAAGGGCGGCGGCCCCGCGACCGTCATCGCCAGCCCGGCATCCACCGCCGCGCCCGCCAGCATCGCCAACGCCAGCGTGGCCGTCATCGGATAGCGCCGTGCCACCGCCGTCCCCTGCGCGACGTTGGCGCAAGACGCGGCGAGGATGGCGCCGATCGTGAGCACGACGCCGACCAGCGTCTCGTGCGGCCCGCTCGGGTCGGCCCGCGCCTGCTGGACGATCAGCAGCGCGACCCCCGCCATCGCGACGCCGGAGCCGACGAGCAGCCGTGCGCTCAGCCGCTGTGCCAGCACCAGCCGGCCCAGCAGCGCGTTGGGCAGCAGCAGCAGCGCGAACACCACCGCGACGAGCCCGGAGGCGATATGCGCCTCGGCGGCGTAGACGAAGGTGTAGTTCAGCGTGAACTGGGTCACTCCCAGCGCGCCCGCGAAGCCCAGCCCGGCGGCGTCCGCCGGAAACCGCTCCCGCCGCGCCAGCGCCAGCAGGCCCATCGCTGCGCCGGCGAGCGCGAACCGATAAGCGACGGACCACAGCCCGGGCACGACCGCGATCTGATCGCGGATCACTAGCCACGTCGACCCCCAGATCAGCGTGACGACCGCGAACGGGATCAGGATCGCGGTGCCTTGCCTCTGCATCCAGTTCCATTCGCGCCGGGACCGGCGTCTACGTTCATGCCGGACGGGTCGAAACACTGGCCTTGTTCCCGCACCGACGATGACGGACAAGTCCCGAACGAGTCCGGCCCGAACGGGATTAAAAATCGAAGAACTATAGACTCGCGATCGCGTCCGCCAGCGGGTGGATGTCCGTCCCGGTCTGGTTCCACGATATCACCAGCCGCGCCTCGCCCGGCCCCCAGTCGTAGAAGTCGAAGCCTTTGCCCCGCAACGCCGCCGCCTCATCCTCCGTCACGCGCAGGAAGACCTCGTTCGCCTCGACCGGATGGACCAGCCGGTCGCCCGCCGCCGCCGCGAGCAGCGACGCGCCGGCGTTGGCCGCGCGGGCGTTGCCCAGCCACACGTCGTCGTCCAGCATCGCGAGAAGCTGCGCGGCGAGATAGCGCCCCTTCGACAGCAACAGCCCCGCGCGCTTGCGGCGGCGCAGCGTGTCGGCGGCGAGCTCGGGCCGGAAGAACACCAGCGCCTCCGCCGTCATGCCGCCGTTCTTGATGAACCCGAAGCTCAGCGCATCGACGCCCGCGCGCCAGGTGACGTCCGCCGCCGAGCAGCCCGCGCTCGCGACCGCGTTGGCGAAGCGAGCGCCGTCCATGTGGAAGCCCAGCCGCAGCTCCCTCGCCAACGCGCCGATCGCCGCGACCTCGTCCGGCGAATAGACCAGGCCGTATTCGGTCGCGTTGGTGATCGAGATCGCGTGCGGCTGGACGCGGTGGACATCGTTCGCGATCGCGTCCGTCACCGCGCGGATGCCACCGGGGGTCAGCTTGGCGCCATCCCCGTCCGCGAGCATCAGCTTGGCGCCGTGCGTGTAGAACTCCGGCGCGCCGCCCTCGTCGTTCTGGATGTGCGCGTCCCGGTGGCAGACGATGCTCCCGTGCGGCGGGCACAGCGCGGCGAGCGCGAGGCAGTTGGCGGCGGTGCCCGACGGCACCCACAACGCCCGCACCTGGGTCTCGAACACCTCGGAGAAGCGCGCATCGAGCCGCCTGGACCAGGTATCGCCGTCATAGGCGGTGTCGAGCGCGTTGGCGGCGGCGGCGGAGTCCAGCACCGCCTGGCAGGCGGGCGCGGCATTGTCGGAGAAGAAGCGCATGGCGCGCTGTGCTGGGACGGGGTGGGACCGTCAATGGGGCGCAGGGCGGCGCTATATCCCGTGATAGCCGCGGTACCAGCCCACGAATCTCGGCACGCCCATGTCGATCGTGGTGGTGGGCACAAAGCCCAGCTCGGCCCCGATCGCGCCGATGTCCGCGAAAGTGCGCGGCACGTCGCCCGCCTGCATCGGCAGCAGGTCGCGCACCGCCCGTCGGCCCGTCGCCGCTTCCAGCAGGTCGATCACCCGGCCCAGCGGTTCCGACCGGTTATTGCCAAGATTGTATATCCGGTGCGGAGCGATGCTGCCGCCCGCCTTCTCCACGCCGTCGTCGGCGGGCGGATGGTCGTGCGCCGCCAGCACGCCGGCCACGATGTCGTCGACATAGGTGAAGTCCCGCTCCATCCGTCCTTCGTTGAAAACCGGGATCGGCTGGCCCGCGAACATCGAGCGCGTGAAGATCCACATCATCATGTCGGGACGGCCCCACGGGCCATAGACGGTGAAGAAGCGCAGCCCCGTCTGGGGCAGGCGATACAGGTGGGCGTAGCTCTCGCTCATCAGCTCGTCCGCCTTCTTGGTCGCGGCATACAGTGACAGCGGCCGATCGGTGCGGTCCTCGAGGCGGAACGGCACCGTGGCGGACGCGCCGTACACCGACGACGACGACGCATAGACGAGGTGTGCCACACCGCGATGCCGGGCCAGCTCCAGAATGTTGAGGTGGCCCACCAGATTGGCGGCGGCATAGTCGTGCGGGTTGGTGATCGAGTGGCGTACCCCCGCCTGCGCGCCAAGATGCACGATCCGTTCGACGGCCCGGCCGCTCACCGCCGCATCGAGCGCGACGCGATCGGAGAAGTCGACCGCCGTGAACCGGAACGCGTCGCCATGCTGCTCCACGAGGCGCGCCAGCCGCGCGTGCTTCAGCGCCGGATCGTAATAGCTGTTGAGCGAGTCGATCCCGATCACCTGGTCGCCGCGCGTGAGCAGCGCGTCGGCGACGTGCATACCGATGAAGCCTGCCGCCCCCGTGACCAGCGTCGCCACGTCGCCTCTCAGACGCCGCGAAAGACGGGCGCGCGTTTCTGGAGGAAGGCCGCGCCGCCCTCCGCGCCGTCCGCGGTCTCACGCGCGGTGCGCTGATTCACGGCCTCGGCCTCCAGCGCCCCGGCATAGTCGAGGGTCGCCGCCTCGTGCAGCTGCCGACGGATCATGCCGGTCGCCGCCGGCCCGGCCGCCAGTCGGGACGCGAGCGCCAACGCCTGTTCGTCGAGGTCAGCATCCGCCACCACGCGATGGATCATGCCCCAGTCCAGCGCCTTCGCGGCGGGCACCCGCTCGCCCAGCAACATCATCTCGGCGGCCCGGGCGCGGCCGATCAGCCGCGGGAGCATCCAGCTCGCGCCGCCGTCGGGCACCAGCCCTATGTTGACGAACGCCTGCAGGAAATACGCGGTGTCGGATGCCACGCAGAAGTCCGCCGCCAGCGCCAGGCTGCAACCGATTCCCGCAGCCGGTCCGCGCACGGCGCTCACCACCGGCACCGGTAACGCCGCGATCGCGAGCATCGCTGGATTGTAGCTCCTGGTCAGCGCCGCACCGATCGTCGTCCCCGGATCATCCGCGCCCGATGCGCCGCCCGCGACATCGGCCCCCGAGCAGAAGCCACGACCCGCGCCCGCGATCAGCACCGCACGGGCACCGTCCAGCGCACCCAGCGCGGCGGTCAGCTCGTCGAACATTTCCGGCGGCGCGGCATTGAGCCGGTCCGGGCGGTCAAGCGTCAGCGCCAGCACGTCGCGGTGCCGCCCGATGCGGACCAGCGGGCTCACGACGGCTTGCCCGGCGGCGTGGCGGGATCGGCGGGAGGCGCGAGATCGGGAGACGGTGGCGCCACCTTGCCCAGCACCTGCCCGCATGCCTCCACGACCCGGCGGATCGGCGCCTCGCTGGCCGGCCCCTCGAACGACACGTCGAGCGGTGCGCCCGCGTGGTCGACGGTCCGCAGGCTGATCCGGCGGGCATGCGCGATACCCATCGTCAGCGTCGCCATCGCGCGTTCCTCCCGCTCGATGGCACCCGCGCCCAGCAGCTCCCAATTGTCGATCAGCGCGGTGCCGTCGTCGAAGCGGAGCGACACGGGCTGAACGCCGAAGCCGCGATAGGGATCGCGCGGGATGAACTGGACGGAAACGACCGCGTCCGGCGCATGGTCGCAGCGCACGACCAGCCGTCCACCCGGCGCATTGGCGGCGGCGGAAACCGACCGCGTGCCGCCGGCCGCGCTGGCGCGTTCGACCGGCGTCCAAGCGGGAGCGGCGGCTACGGGCGGTGGCGGTGCGGCAGGCTTCGCGGGCGAGGGTGCGGCCTGTGCCAGCAGCCAGACGAGCGGGATCATGCGCTTCCTTCTTGACGGTCGCGTCCGGTCATCCGGGAGCGGAGGGGCGGAATCAAGCGCCTTGTTGCGGCGCCTCGTCCGGCTCTGTCGCCCGCGAGCGCCGGCGACGGAATAGATGGAGGACGATCAGCGCCGCGGCGGCCAGGGCGGCGAGGACCGCGATCGTCGTGCCCGACGGCTCGAACCGGTGCAGCAGCCGCTCGAACCCGTGCCCGAACGCATAGCCGATCGCGGTGAACAGGACGCCCCAGACGATCGCGGCGACGACGTTGACGGCCAGGAACACCGGCTCGCGCACCCGGCTGGTGCCGATCGCGATCGGGCTGATCGTGCGGATGCCGTAGATGAAGCGGAACGCGAAGATGAACGCGATCGGATGACGCTCCAGCATGGCGAGCACGCGGGCGAAGGCGGGTCGCTCGCGCTGGCGGCGCACCCAGCGACGATCGCGGAAATAGCGGCCGCCGGCGAAGAACAGCTGGTCGGCGACGAACGATCCGGCCGCCGCCGCCGCCATCGCGCCGGGCAAGGAGAACAGCCCCTCGTGCGCGAGCAGGCCACCTGCGACCACCGCCGTCTCGCCCTCGAACCCCGCGCCCAGGAACAGGGCGAACAGGCCGTAATGGAGCAGCAGGGAGTGGAGGTTCAGCCGTCCGCTCCCAACTGCCACAGCACGAACGCATGCTCTTCCGCCGCCTCGCGCAGGCTGTCGAATCGTCCCGACTTGCCGCCATGGCCCGCGCCCATGTTCGTCTTGAGGAGCAGGACGTTGTCGTCCGTCTTGGTGGCGCGCAGGCGCGCGGCCCATTTGGCGGGCTCCCAATAGGTGACGCGCGGATCGTTGAGCCCGCCTGAGATGAACAGCGGCGGATAGTCTTGCGCGGTCACGTTCTCGTACGGGCTGTACGAACGGATCAGCCGGAACGCGGCCTCGTCCTCGATCGGGTTGCCCCATTCGGGCCACTCGCCCGGCGTCAGCGGCAGTTCGGCGTCGAGCATCGTGTTGAGGACGTCGACGAACGGCACGTCGGCGATCACCGCGCCCCACAGCCCGGGATCGGAGTTGACGACCGCGCCCATCAGCTCGCCGCCTGCCGAGCGGCCGGCGATGGCGATCCGGCCGGCGCTGGTCCAGCCCCGGTCGATCAGGCCCTTCGCCACGTCGACGAAATCGTTGAACGTGTTGACGCGTTTCTCCAGCTTGCCGTCGAGATACCATTGCTGGCCCAGATCGTCGCCGCCGCGGATATGCGCGATGGCATAGGCGAACCCGCGATCGAGCAGGCTGAGGCGCCCGGTGGAAAAGCCGGGATCGATCGCATGCCCGTACGCCCCGTAGCTGTAGAGGTAGAGCGGCCGCGACCCGTCGCGCGGGAAGTCGCCGCCGTCTTCGTCCAGCATGTAGACGATCGAGACCGGCACCTGCGTCCCGTCCCGCGCCGTGACGTGCAGCCGCTCGGTCCGGTAGCGGTCGCCGTCGTAGCCCGACGGGATCTCCTGCACCTTCAGTGTCGCCAGGCTGCCGGTCGCGACGTCGTAGTCGTAGACGGTGCCAGGCGTCACCATCGACTCATAGCCGAGCCG
Source organism: Sphingomonas bacterium (assembly GCF_903643035.1). Classification (GTDB taxonomy): domain Bacteria; phylum Pseudomonadota; class Alphaproteobacteria; order Sphingomonadales; family Sphingomonadaceae; genus Sphingomonas. The sequence goes on from NZ_CAHJWW010000012.1 coordinate 19,316, forward strand.
GAGCACGTCCATCGCCCATTCGGGATTGTCGCCGAGCCCGGCGGAATAGCTCGCTTCGGGAAAGGCGATGCGCGTCGGTGCGACCGCGGGGTCGTAGCGGTGGAGCTCCACCTGATCGAGCCCGTCCTCGCGCCCCTCGACGATGAAGAAGTCGCGGAACAGCGCGATGCCGGTCATGTAGAAATGCGGCGACGGCGCGATCCGCTCGGTCCACTCGCCGGGCGACGCGATCGGCGCGGTGACCAGGCGCCACTGCGTATCCGTGTCGTTGGTGTGGATGAACAGCATGTCGCCGTGCGTGTCGGCGTCGTATTCGCGGCCGGGCAGGCGGGGCGCGACCAGCAGCGCCTCGGCCAGCGGATCGCCGGCGGGAAGGAGCCGCACCTCGCTGGTCACGTGATCGCCGGTCTCGATCGTCAGCCACCGGCGGTCGCTCGTCTCGCCGACCGCGACGCGATACCCCTCGTCCGCCTCGCGGTACAGCTCGACGTCCTGTCCCACCTGTGTGCCGAGCCGGTGGAAGCGGGCATTGTCGGTCCGCCACTGGTCGTTGGCGACGCCGTAGAGGAACCCCGAGTCGTCCGCCGTCCAGACGATGTCGGACAACATGCCCTCGATCGTCTCGGGCAGGTGCTCGCCGGTGGCGAGGTCCTTCACCCGGACGGTGAACCGCTCGGCACCGCTGTCGTCGATCGCATAGGCGAGCAGGCTGCCGCCGTTGCTGACGGAGAAGGCGCCGAGCCGGAAATACTCGTGTCCCTCCGCCAGCGCGGGCTCGTCGAGCAGCAGTTCGTCCGGACCGCCGGAGACGGGCTTGCGCCACCACCTGCGATATTGCCCGCCGGTCTCGTAGGCGGTCCAGTAAAGCCAGTCGCCGTCCTTCTGCGGCACGGAGGACTCGTCCTCCTTGATGCGGCCCTTCATCTCTTCGTACAGCCGGTCGACGAGCGGCCGGTGCGGCGCCATCACCGCCTCGAAGTACGCGTTCTCCTCCGTGAGATAGGCGAGCACGTCCGCGTCGCCGACGTCCGGATAGTCGGGGTCCTTCAGCCACGCCCACGGGTCGTCGATCGTGACGCCGTGGGTGGTGAAGCTGTAGGGGCGGGTGGCGGCGATCGGAGGCGCGGGAAGGTCGGTCATCGCTCGGCCCTATAGCCCCTTGGATCGCCCGTCACTCCATCGCGCCCAGCAGCCCGTCCACCGTCGTCGTGGCGAAGCTCGTGAAGTTGTCGGCGACGCCATAGGGGATCAACACGTCCCTGCCCGACAGCATGGCGCCGCAGCCGTAGACGACGTTGGGGACATAGCCGTCGCGCTCGCCGGGACTGGGCTCCAGTATCGGAGCGGGCGTCCGCGCCAGCAGCTTCGACGGGTCCGCCTTGTCGAGCAGGCACGCGCCCATGCAATAGTTGCGGACCGTGCCGACGCCATGGGTGAAGACCAGCCACCCCTCGTCCACCTCCAGCGGCGAGCCGCAGTTGCCCATCTGGACGAACTCCCAGGGGTAGCGCGGACGGACGAGCCTCGCGCCGCCGTTCCACCGGTACAGCTCGTCCGAGCGGTGCAGCCAGATGCTTTCGCTGTCCTGCCGCCCCAGCATTAGGAACCGCCCGTCCACCCGTCGCGGGAACAGCGCCATGCCCTTGGCGCCGGCCGCGTCGCCGGTCAGCGGACGCATCTCCATTGAGGTGAAGTCGCCGCTCGACAGCAGTTCCGGCTTCGCATCGGCGCCGCTGAACGCGGTGTAGGTGCCGTGATAGACGCTTGTCCCGTCGTCGTCGGTGAAGCGCACGAGGCGCACGTCCTCGATCCCTTGCCGCTGGCGGGGGAGGACGGGGAAGATAACCGTCTCGCAGATCGACCGGCTGGCGCCGCAATCGAGCCGCACGCGGCCCTCGCCATCCTCGATCCCGACCTCCGGGGGCACGGCGGAGGGAGAAGGCGGATCGACCGTCACCGCACCCCCCGGCATCCACACCCCGGTACGGAACGCGACCGATGACACATGCCCCTCGCCGATCCCGCGCAGCGACAGGACGAAACGGATCGCGCCGTCGGGCAGTCCCGACTGGTCCGGGTGCGGCACCGCGCTGGGGTTGAACAGCGCCGCCGCCTCGAACGAGTATTCCTCGCTGAAATAGGCGCCGATCAGCCGCTGCTGGCGGTCGCTCACGTCGCGGGGAGTGGTGATCCGTCCGGCGATCGCCTCGAACCGGCGGCGCAGCGTCGCGTCGACATCGCGGTGGCGCTCGTCGAGCGACCTGGTGACGCCCCTCAGCTCGGCATCGAGCCGCGCCTCGTCCAGCGAGGTGATCCGGTCGACGATCACCTGCGTGCGCGACGGCCCGGCGTCGGCGAAGCGGCCCGGATAGCCAAGGTCGAACGGCCTGACGACGGTGCGCGAGGGGTCGGGGCGCAGGATCACGTCGCTATGCTGGAGCAGGTCCGTCGTAGCCATCCCCGTGTCCCTCTTCACCGCCGCGTCGCACAAAGCGCGGGGCCTCGCGAAAAGGTCCCGGGGAACGCAGGCCGGGGCGGGGGAGGGGCGGGTCAGCCGCCCGCGCGGTCGTCGCCGGGCAGGATCGCGAGCACCTCGATTGCGTCCTCGCGGCCGTTGAACGCGACCTTCTCTCCCGACAACATGCCTAACATCGCCCACGCGAGCGGTGCCGTGAAGGCGATGGAGCCCGCCGCCGGATCCGCCTCGTCGTGGCCGACGATCGCGATCGTGCGCACGGTGTTGGAAAGGCGGAACGTGACCCGAGTGCCGAACGCCACCTCGTCGCCGGCGGGAGCGGGCGCGACCTCAGCGGTGATGCGCCGCGTCCGCCAGTAGCGCAGGTCGCGGGCGAGCGCGGCCCGCGCCTCCTCGCCCGTCGCCTCGGTCAGCCCGGCCTCCAGCATGGCGACGCGCGCCTCGATCAGCGCGAGGCCGCGCGGAGTGACGAGATTGGCGCCGGCCGGGATCGGCAGCTCGAAGCGGGGTTCCTTGTGCTCCTCGTCGCTCTCGCGCCTGAATGCCACGCTCATGGCCTGTCTCCTTCGCGTTGGAGATGGGGAGGGCGGTCCTGCGGTACGAGCGGGGCGCCCCGGCACTCCCCCCTTCCATCCGCGCGAGCGGGCGGGGATGGGCGGATCAGTCCCGCCGCGGCTGGTCCTGCGCCGTCACGCCGCCGCCCACCGCCTGGAACAGCGCGACCGTGTCCACCAGCCGTGCCGCCTGCGCCTGGACCAGATTGGCCTGGGCGGTCGCGTTGGTGGCGCTGGCGTTCAGGAGCGACAGCGTGCCGATCCCGCCGAGCGCGAGCTGGCGCGTGCCGAAGGCGAGGGACAGCGCGGCGGCGCGGCTCGCGCGGTCGGCCGCGTCCAGCACCGCGGCATCGGTGC
>NZ_CAHJWW010000013.1 GCF_903643035.1 Sphingomonas bacterium
GCCCAGCGCCGCGGCGAGGGCGATCGCGCAATGCCGTGCCGCCGTCATGGCTGGTCCCCTGTTCGTCGGTCGCGCCGCCTCAGCCGGCATGGGCGATGCCGCGCTCCAGCCCGCGCAGCTCCGCCAGCCCGCGCATCCGCCCGAGCAGCGAATAGCCGGGGTTGGTGCGCTTGCCGAGGTCGTCGAGCATCTGGTGGCCGTGGTCGGGGCGCATCGGGATCGACCGGCCCTCGCGCCGTTGCAGCCGATGGATCGCGGCGACCACCGAGGGCATCATGGCATCGCCTTCGAGATGCGGCGCCTCGTGGAACGCGCCGTCCGGCTCGCGTTGCACGGAGCGCAGGTGGAGGAAGCCGATCCGGTCGCCCAGCCGCTCCACCATCCCGGGCAGGTCGTTGTCGGCGCGCACGCCGAACGATCCGGTGCACATGCAGAGCCCGTTGGACGGATTTGGTACGCGCGCGAACAACCCCGCGACGTCCGCCTCCGTGCTGACGACGCGGGGCAGGCCAAAGATGGGGAAGGGCGGATCGTCCGGATGGACGACGAGCCGCAACCCGAGCTCGTCCGCCAGCGGGCAGACCGCTTCGAGGAAGGCGACATGATTCGCGCGCAGCCCGACGGAGTCGAGCCCCTCATAGGAGGCGACCGCAACATGAAAGGCCTTGACGGTAAAGCTCTCCTCGCTTCCCGGCAGGCCGGCGATGATCGTGCGCTCCAGCAGTCGGCGCGCGTCGGCGTCCATGCGGGCGAAGCGGCAGGCCGCGGCGGCGCGCGTGGCCTCGTCATAGTCGCGCTCCGCTCCCGGCCGTCGCAAGAGGTGAAGGTCGAACGCCGCCACCGCCTCCAGCTCGAAGCGGAGCGCCAGCGCGCCGTCGGGCATCGGCCAGGCAAGATCGGTCCGTGTCCAGTCCAGGAGCGGCATGAAATTGTAGGTGACGACGCGGATGCCGCCGCCGGCGAGGTTGCGTAGGCTCTCGCGATACGTCTCGATCAGCTGGTCCCAGGCCGGACCGCGCGTCTTGATCGCCTCATGAACCGGCAAGCTCTCGACGACCGTCCAGTCGAGGCCGGCGGCGCGCACCATCTCGCGTCGGGTGGCGATCGCCTCGCGCGACCAGACCTTGCCGTTGGGCACCTCGTGCAGCGCGGTCACGACCTCGCTCGCGCCTGCCTGACGGATACCGTTCAGTGTCACGGGATCGGCGGGACCGAACCAGCGCATCGTCTGGGTCATCATCATCGCGCGGTCCCGACCTCCGCGAGGGTTGGCATACAGCGTGCTGCATGCACCATGTCGGTAGACGGCGGGCGGACCCCGGCGTCGTGTCCGCGTGCCCGGACAACGAGCGGGAAGCGACCCGCCGCGAGGGTGGTCCCCGGCAGGCGGCGATCGGCGAGCGCGCCGCCCTTCACTGGATCGGCCTGACGCGGCTGGACCATTTCTTCGTCGACGACACCGATCGCCCAGCCGCCGAGGCTCGCCACTTCCGTGCGTCGGCGGCCGACCGGGTCCGTGCATCGGGTGCCGCCCGCGCCGGAGCGGCGGCGGACAGCATCGGAAGCGATCCAGCGACGAGCCTCAGCCAGCCGGTTCGTCCGTTCATCGATCGCCTTCTCCGCACTGCCCGCCCGTCAGTAGTTCAATGCCAGCCGAAGTCCCGCATAGCGGCGGAAATCGCGCGGCAGCAGCGCCTGCGTCGCAATCTGGTTGCCGAAATTGCCGGCGGTGTTGACGAGCGACGCATAGTATTGCTGGTCGAACACGTTGTTGACGAACGCCACCACTTCCCAGCGGCGATCACCGTCGCGCACGCCCAGGCCCAGGTTGACGATGTGGAACGCCGGCTGGAAGGTCTGCGGATCGTCGACCGCATAGTTGACGCTGCTCTGGTACTGCCAGTTCACCTGCGCCACGCCGCGCAGGGTGTCGGCCAGGCGTGGCGACCAGTCGCCGCTGACGTTGAACTTCCACTCGGGCGCCTGGGATACGCGCATGCCGGTCAGGTTCTGCCGCGCCGGCGTGCCGGTGCAACCCTGAGCGGCGGTCTGCAACGCATAGCATTGCGCGATGGGGAAGCTTGTATACTTCGCATCCAGGTACGTCACCGCGCCGCTGACGTTCAGATCCTGACCGAGCCGAGCCGAGCTCTCGACCTCCACGCCCCGCGTCCTGAGGCCGCCGACATTGGTCAGGCGATAGTTGGACGTACCGTCGGCAAGCGTCTCGATGGTCTGCGCCTGGAGGTTCGAATAGTCGGTGTTGAACAGGGTCACGTTCAGCGTCAGGTGACGATCGAAGAACTGTGTACGAGCGCCGACCTCCCAGTCGCGCGACCGCTCGGGCCGGATCGGCCCCGCAGCGGCGCGGTTGGCGTTGAAGCCGGTGGTCAGGTCGTAGGTCTGCCCTTTGTAGCCGGTGGCGCGGGTGACGAACAGCGACAGGTCGGGCGTGAACTCGTAGCGGACGCTCGCCTTGTAGGTGCCGGCCGTATCTTGCGCGCGACCCGAGAAGAAGGCGTTGTTCGCGGCACGGTCGAGATAGGTATAGGCCACTTCCTCGTTCTGGACGCGTCCGCCGCCGGTCAGGGTCAGTCTGGGGACGATTTCCCAATCCAGCTGGGCAAAGCCCGCGACCTGGCGCTGCTTGGCGGTGGCGAACCAGTTGGCGATCGAGAATACCGGGCCGCGGACGAACGGCCGGTTGAAACTCACGTCCGCGAAATAGGTGCCGACCGTGTATCGAAAGGGCTTGGACGTCGACGACTGCAGACGGACCTCGTTGGTGATCTGCTCGGAGTTGAAGGCGCCGATCTGGTTGTTGTTGCCATAGGTGCCGGGCGCGGACGTGTCGTCCTGGTCGAGATAGTCGTCGAGGTGGAAGCGGTCGTATGAGGTGACGGCGATCAGGTTGGTGTCGTCGAACACGCCGAGTTCGATCCGCAGATAGCCGCCGCCGCCGCTGTATTTCGTGCGTGAGTCGAGATTGTTGCTGACTCGCTGGTTCTCCGGGCCGATCGTGACGCCCGGAAAGACGACGGCCGGGGTGAGCCCGGCCTGACCGCGCAGCAGCGCGGTCGGCGAGACAGCGGTGAAGGGGCGGCCGACGGTGGTGTTGCCGTTGACGTAATTGGCCGACAGCGTGATCGACGAATTGTCGGTCGGCGTCCAGCGAAGCTTGCCGCGCACGTTCACCGACTCGCGGCCGTTCACTTCCTTGCCGTCGTAGACGTTGCGGATGTTGCCATCCCAATAGTTGTACGCGGCCGACACGACATAGCCGACCTGGGGCGAGATCGGCCCGGAGATGCTGACGTTGCCGCCGTGCTCGTCGTCCGTCGTCACCACCGCATTGGCACGCACGCGCAACGTGTCCGTCGGCGCGCGGGTGATGATGTTGATGAGGCCAGCCGACGCCGACTTGCCGTACAGCGTCGACTGCGGCCCGCGCAGCACTTCGATCCGCTCGACGTCGGGCAGGTCGGTGAAGGCGCGCGCGGTGAGCGCGACGGGAACGTCGTCCACCAGCACCGCGACGCTCGATTCGACGCCGATCCCGAACGCCAGCGTGCCGACCCCGCGCAAGGTGATGTTGGAGTTCTGCGGCTGCTCGGCCGGACGAACGACCAGCGAGGGAGCGATCTTGCCGATGTCGGTGAAGTTGCGCACGCCCGCGGCAGCGAGCTGGGCCGGCGAGACCACCGATACCGCGAGCGGCACGCGCTGGATGTTCTCCGCCCGCTTGTTGGCGGTGACGATGATGTCGCCGCTCGTGCTCGCGCTGTCGACGGTGGACGTCGGCCCGCCGGGCGCACCTTGCGCCGGATCGGTCAGCTGGCCGGGAGGGATGCTCGATGCCGGATCGGCGCTGGCGGAGGATCTGGTCGGCTGCGTCGTGTCCGGGGCAGCGGTCTGGGCCAGCGCAGGCGCCGCCATCAGCGACACGGCCACTGCCGTCGCGGCGACGGATGTACGAAGTGCCTGCATCGGTATTCCCTCCTGAAGCGATACCGATCGACTGCCGGCCTGAGTTCCGGCTTACCAACTGGTCATACCAATATCAAGAGACAACCGCGTCCTGATCCAAGCTGTCGGATCACTTCCGGGAAGCGATTGCGGAACGCTGCCTTTGATCGTAGCTTTCCACCACCTACCGCGCCGGGCCTCCCTTTGATCAGACCATCTCGTCCTCCGTCGTTCACGCTCCAGTCCGGCGGTCGCAAGCTGTACCAGCAGGCTGCCGCGACGATCGCGGCGGCGATCCAGCGGGGCGATTACCGCCCCGGCCAACGCATACCGTCGGAACGCGAGCTGGCCGAGGAGCACAAGGTGAGCCGCCCGACGATCCGCGAGGCGCTGATCGCGCTCGAGGTGACGGGCCTCGTCCGGTCGCGGCACGGCTCGGGCATCTATGTGGTCGACAATCCGCCGGCGGACACGTCGCCGACCGGCCTCGATATCGGCGCGTTCGAGCTGACGGAGGCGCGCCGGCTGTTCGAGGGCGAGACGGCCGCGCTGGCGGCGTTGTCAATCACTGACGACGAGCTTGCGCGGCTGGAGACGCTGATCGGCGACATGGAGCGCGAGAACCAGCAGAACGTCGTCGGCGAGCACGCCGACCGCGAGTTTCATCTGGTCCTGGCACGCGCGACCGCCAATTCAGCGATCGTCGGCGTTGTGGAGTCGTTGTGGGACGCGCGCTACAGCTCGCCGCTGTGCGCGCACATGCTGGAGCGCGCACGCCGCGCGGGCGTCCAGCCGCGGACCGAGGAGCATCTGGTGATCCTCGCCGCACTGCGCGAGCGCGATCCGGCGGCCGCGCGATCGGCGATGCGCGACCATCTCGCCCGCGTGATCGACGGGCTGCTCGAGGCGACGGAGACCGACACGATCGAGCGCGCGCGGGCGGAGGTGGAGGTCAAGCGGAGCGAACTCGCACGGCGGGTCGCGGTCTGATCCGGGGCCGCCCGCTCAGCCTTCGAGCATCAACGCGACACCCGCGCGTCTGTCCCGCGTCACCGGCTCGCCGGCCCCGTCATTCACGCTCAGCGTCCGTCCGTCACCGGGCGGGAGCAAGATGACGATCCGGCGATCGGAAAGCCGGCCCGGACCCTCGCGCACGACCGAGACATTCACCCGTTCGGCATCCGCCCGACCGGACAGACGCCAGCGATCGACCGGGCTGTCGCCGTCGCCTCCATCTTCAATGGCCTTCCATGCGACCGGGCCGTCGGCGGGCGGAAACAGCCACACGCCGCGCTCATGGGGTGCCGGCCGCCATCCGCCGCACGCGAGGTCGACCAGCATCCCCGATCCTGCGCGCGCGAGCAGCGGCGGCGGCCCATCGAGCGGCGCGGCGAGCACGACCGTTTCGCCGCCGCCGACGCGACGCCCCGTCCACACGTCGACCCAGTCGGCGCCGATGGGCGGAGTGACGGTGCGCGTGGTCACGCCTTCCTCAACGACTAGCGGGACGAGCAGGTCGGGGCCGAGCAGATGGTCGTCGCTCTCGCGCCATGCGGCCGGATCGCCGGGATAGTCGAGCCAGGTCGGCCGCACCATAGGCTCGTAATCGGCGTGGTAGCGATGGAGCAGATCGTAGAGGAACGGGATCAGCGTCTGGCGCAACGCCATCAGCCGCCGGATCGCAGGAACCGTCTCCGGGTACATCCACGGCTCGTTGACGGTGCGGTCGTCGTTCCAGCTGTGGATGGAGAAGCGCGGCATCAGCACGCCCGCTTGTACCCATCGCACCAGCAGTTCGGGCGAGGGCGCCGGACCCGAGAAGCCGCCGATGTCGTGTCCGCCGTTCGACACGCCCGACAGCGCGAGGCCGATCGACTGGCGCGCGTTGTAGCGGATCGTCTTCCAGTCGGTGCGGTTGTCGCCCGACCAGGTCTGGGCATAGCGGTGTAGCCCCGCCATGCCCGATCGCGTGACGACGTACGGCCGCCGGTCCGGCCGAGCCGCCACCTGCGCCTGGCGCGAGGCGCGGGTCATCAGCATCGGGAGGACCGGACGCATCGCGGCGGCGGGGCAGGGGTCGCCGAAGCCGTCGAAGCGCGCGCGCGCGTCCCACAGCTCGTATTCGTTGTTGTCGTTCCACGTCGCCTCGATGCCCTGGTCCAGCAGCGCGGACCCGACCTGCCCGCGCCACCAGCGCGCCGCCGCGGGCTTCGTGAAATCGATGTAGCTGCCGATCTCGTCCCAGAACTGGGCCTCGACCGGCAGGCCTGCGGCGTCGGCGACGAAGAACCCGGCGGCGGCAACCTCGTCGTACGCCGGGTGGCTGCGCAGCAGCGCGGGCTTGATGTTGGGGACGAGACGGACGCCCGCCTCGGCATAGGAGGCGACGAAGCCGGTCGGATCGGGGAACTTGTCGCGGTTCCAGTGGAACACGTATCGCTTGTCGCCGATCGACGTGTAACCCGACGACAGGTGGAACGACGTGCAGCCGAGGTCGTGCTCCGCGCACTTGTCGAGGAAACCCTGCATCTGCTCCGCCGCATCGGGCGCGTCGGTATAGGTCATCGTCGAGCCGGAATAGCCGAGCGTCCAGCGCGGCATCAGCGCGGGCCGGCCGGTAAGCCAGGTGAAGCGGCGCGTGACCGCGGCCGGATCGGGACCGGCGATCATCCACAGGTCGACATCGCCAGCGTCGGCGACGACGTGGCGATACAGGCCGTGGTAGTTGTCGAGCTCGCGCCCCAGATCGATCGTCACGTCGGCGGTGCTGTCATAGAACGCACCATGGCAGCGCCCCGTCTCATCCGCGACGAGGAGGTAGGGGATCGACTTGTAAAGCGGGTCGCTGTGCTCTGCATCGAAGCCCATCGGGTCGACGTTGGTCAGGCGGAAGCGGCGGCCGGCGCGGTCGGTATCGCCAGTGCGGTCGCCGAGCCCGTAGAAACGCTCGCCAGGCGAGCGCGCGCAATAATGGTGCGCACGGCCGTCCCACCACCCGAAGTCATAGGCCTGGGTCGGGCGATCGGCGGCGATCGGCACCCAGTCATCGCCGTCGCGCTGCTCCCAGGTGCAGTGGAGGCCGACGAGCCGCACGGTCAGCCGAAGCCGTCCCGTCTCGATCGTCACCGCGTCCGCGGCCTCGTCGCAGCGGAAGTCGGGACAGGTGAAGTCGGCGACGTCCATCCGGTCGCGCCCCGGCTCGGCGATGTCGTCGGCGCCAGGCGCGATCGCCCAGCTCGGCGGGCTGGTCACGCTGCCGGTGGCGAGCAGCAGCAAGCGGACGATGTCGTCCTCCATCACGAACACGTGCGCTATCGCGCCCGTGTCGGCGGCCAGCGTCACGCGGCCGTGCGCCCGTCCGGACAGGGCGAAGCGGGGCGGCTTCGACAGAGTGGCGCGTCTCATCGGCTGGACTCCAGGACGGGGATGGGGGCGGTCGGCAGCGTCAGCCTGCCGATGAAGACGACCAGCACCGCCGCACCGATCAGGTCGAACACGCCCAGCAGCCCGAACAGCGGCGCATAGCCGAAGCGGTCGGCAAGCTGGCCGATCAGCAACGAGAACAGAAGGCCGCCGATCCAGCCTGCCTGGCCGATGAAACCGTTGGCGGTGCCTACCTCGCCCGGCTCGAACACATCGGCGGACAGCGTGTTGATGAGGCCGGAGATCATCTGATGCGCGAAGCCGCCGACGCAGAACAACCCGATCGCGGTGTACGGACTGGCGGCGAAACCGATGCACCCCGGCGCGATCATGAGGACGGCACCCAGCACGATGCCCGCAACGCGCGACGGCACGAGCGCCCAGCCGCGCCGCATCAGCCAAGGCGAAAGATACCCGCCCAGGATGCCACCCATATCCGCCCCCAGGAAGGGCAGCCAGGCGAACAGCGCGATCTGCTTCAGGTCCATGCCCCGCTCGGTCGCGAGATAGAGCGGGATCCAGAAGCTGAACGTCTGCCATGCGGGCTCGGCGAGGAAGCGCGGCACCGCGATGACCCAGAAACGCGACGTGCCCAGTATGTCGCGCGGCCGGGTGCGGCGCGGCGCATGCGCCGGCCGGTCCGCGGCGATCATCGCTCGTTCCTCGTTCGTGATCGCCGGATGCGTCTCAGGCGTGCGATAGAAGGCGTACCAGGCAGCGGCCCAGACCAGCCCGACTGCGCCGGTGACGACGAACGCCCAGCGCCAGTCGAGCCAGATAGTGACCGCGGCGACGACCGGCGGCGCGATCAGCGCGCCGAGCGACGTGCCCGCGTTGAACCAGCCGACCGCGACCGATCGCTCGCGCGCCGGAAACCACTCGGCCACAGCCTTGATCCCCGACGGGATGGCGGCGGCCTCGGCCAGGCCCAGCAGCCCGCGAAAGAGCGCGAGACCGAGCCAGCCTGCGGCGAGCGCGTGGAGCATGTTCGCCAGCGACCAGGCGAGCCCGAACATCGCAAAGCCAGCGCGCAGCCCGAAGCGGTCGACCAGCGCGCCCGCGACCGGCTGCATCACCGTATAGGCAAGCTGGAACGCGCCGACGACATAGCTGTATTGTTTGGTGTCGATGTGCAGCGCGAGTTTCAGCTCGGGGGCAAGCACGCCCAGCGAGTTGCGCGCGAGATAGTTGGCGACCGTGCCGGCGCAGATCAGCGCGACGATCCACCAGCGCAGGTTCCGTAGCCGCACGCCCGTCCTCTCCCCGCGCCGTGTGCGGCGTCCGTCCGAGGGGTAGCTGACCGGCTCCGGTCTGTCCAGATTGGTCAGGCCACTTACCGGCCGGTCTCCACCACTTGCGTACCCGCACGGGCACAGGCGCTGCACAATCGCTCGTCCTCCAGCACGTCGGTGACGAAATGGCCGATCGAGGCCATGTCGCCGATGCGCACCGGGGCGGGGCGGCCGACCTTGCCACGATCGGCGGCTAGAATGACGGCGCGGGACTGGGCGATGATCGCCTGCGACACGCGAACCTCGTCCACGTCGAAATCGAGCAGCACGCCTTCCTCGTCGATCGCGGAGGCGCCGATCAGCGCATAGTCGGTCTTGAACCCACGGATGAAGTCCATCGCGAGCGCGCCCACCACCGCGCGGTCGCTCGGCCGCACGCGACCGCCCGCCGCGATCACCTCGATCGTCGGCCGGTCGGCCAGTATGTCGACGACGTTGAGGTTGTTGGTCACCACCAGCAGGTCGCGATGATCGACCAGCGCGCGCGCCGCCGCCTCGGTGGTGGTGCCGATGTTGACGAAGAGGCTCGCGCCGTTCGGGATCAGCGCCGCGGCGGCGCGCCCGATCGCGGCCTTGGCATCGCTCGCCACCCGCCGTCGCGCCTCGCGGTCGAGGTTGGCGACGCCCGACGTCACCACCGCGCCGCCATGGACGCGCGACAGCAGCGACCGGCCGGCAAGCAGATTCAGGTCGCGCCGGATCGTCTGCGGAGTGACGGCGAGTTCGGCGGCGAGCGAGTCGACCGCGACGCTGCCGGTGCGGCCGGCGATCGCGAGGATGCGGGCGTGGCGCCGTGCGACCGCATCCGGACTCTCGGTCACGGTCAGGCAGCGACCGGGGTGGCGGAGACCTCCGCCAGATAGCTTTCCAGCCGCTCGGCGGTACCTGCCGGCACATGGAGGCCAAGCTTGCTGCGGCGGTAGAGGATGTCCTCTGCGGTGCGCGCCCACTCGCGGTCCCGCAACCAGTCGACCTCCGCGACCGTCAGCCCGCCGCCTAGGTCCTCGCCAAGGTCGCCCGACGTCCGCGCCGTACCGAGCAACACCCGCACGTCGGTGCCATAGGCGCGGGCGAGCCGGCGGAGCAGCACGGGGGGCAGGCCGGGCCGCTCCGTCACCAACGCGCGCACGAACGCGTCGAAGTCGTCCATGTCCCCGCCGGGCAGCGTCGCGCCCGCGGTCCACGCCGACCCCGCCTTGGGAAAGAAGCGCGCCAGCTCGCGCATCGCGTGCTCCGCGAGCTTGCGATAGGTGGTGATCTTGCCGCCGAACACGCTCAGCATCGGCGCACCGGCCGCGTCCGCCGGACCCGTGTCGACGTCCAGCACATAGTCGCGCGTCACCGCCGAGGCGCTGCCGGCCTGGTCGTCATAGAGCGGCCGGATGCCCGCATAGCTCCACGCGATGTCGGCCTCGCCGATCCGGCGATCGAAATAGCGGTTTGCAGTGTCGAGCAGATATCGAGTTTCGCCATCGCTGATGTGCGCCTTGCCCGGCGGCCCCGTCCAGGGCTCGTCGGTGGTGCCGAGCAGCGTGAAGCGACCTTCATAGGGAACGGTGAAGACGATCCGCCGGTCGGGGTTCTGCAACATGAACGCGTGGTTGCCCTCGTACAGGCGTGGGACGACGAGGTGACTTCCCTTCACCAATCGCACGCCGCGCTTCGTCTGCGATCCGCCCGCGCCCGCCAGCACCTCCGCCACCCACGGGCCGGCGGCGTTGACCAGCGCGCGCGCGCGGACCCGTCGCTCGCCCGCTGCGTCGGCGATCATTGTGGTCCAGGCGCCGTCTTCGCGTCGCGCGCCGAGCAGGCGGGTGCGCGTGCGGATCTCGGCGCCGCGGACGGCCGCGTCGCGCGCGTTGAGGACGACCAGCCGGCTGTCCTCCACCCAGCAGTCAGAATAGACGAACGCCTTGCCCTTGCGGTCAGCAAGTCCTGCCCCGAACGCCGAGGTCCCAAGCGCCACCGTCTGCGTGCCGGGCAACCGCTCGCGCCCGCCGAGATGATCGTAGAGGAACAGGCCAAGCCGCACCATCCACGCCGGCCGCGGCGACTGGGTTTGCGGCAGGACGAAGCGCAGCGGCCAGATGATGTGTGGCGCCATGCTCCAAAGCCGCTCGCGCTCGATCAGCGCCTCGCGCACCAGCCGGAACTCGCCATATTCGAGGTAGCGCAGCCCACCATGGATCAGCTTGGTCGACGCCGAGGAGGTGTGCGATGCGAGGTCGTCCTGCTCGACGAGCATCACCGACAGCCCGCGCCCCACCGCGTCGCGCGCGATGCCCGCGCCATTGATGCCTCCGCCGACGATCAGCAGGTCGACCGGATCTTCCGTTGGATGTGCCATGTTCGATCCTTAACATCGCGCACGCAAAAGCGAAAGCGTTGACGCGCGAACGAAAACTCGTGAATATCGAACGAACAGGAGAGCGAACGTGACCGGCATCCACATCCTGGCGATCGACCAGGGCACGACCTCCACGCGCAGCATCGTGTTTGATCGCTCCGCCCGCCGGATCGCGGTGGCGCAGGCCGAGCTCGAACAACATTATCCCGCCCCCGGCTGGGTGGAGCACGAGCCCGAGGACATCTGGCGCGACGTGCTGGCGACCGCGCGCGCCGCGATCGGACGGAGCGGGGTGGGTGCCGCCGGGATCGGTGCGATCGGCATCACAAACCAGCGCGAGACGACGCTGGTATGGGACCGCGCGACCGGCGTGCCCCTCCACCGCGCGATCGTGTGGCAGGACCGGCGCACCGCGGACCGGTGCGAGGCGCTGCGCGCGGCGGGGGCGGAGGACGAGGTACGCGCGGCGACGGGGCTGCTGCTCGACCCTTATTTCTCCGCCACCAAGATCGGCTGGATCCTCGACCATGTCGACGGCGCACGGCCGCGGGCGGAGGCGGGCGCGCTCGCGTTCGGCACGATCGACAGTTTCCTGTTGTGGCGGCTGACGGGCGGGGCGGTGCATGCGACCGATGTCACCAACGCGTCGCGCACGCTGCTCTGGAACATCCGCGAGAACCGGTGGGACGAGCGGCTGTGCGCGTTGATGGGCGTGCCGATGGCGATGTTGCCTGCGGTACACGACAATGCGCATCACTTCGGCACCACGCCCCCCGCGATGTTCGGCGCGGCCATCCCCATCGCCGGCATCGCCGGGGACCAGCAGGCGGCGCTGATCGGTCAGGCCTGCTTTCGGCCGGGGTCGGCCAAGTCGACCTATGGGACCGGTTGCTTCGTTCTGCTGAATACGGGTGCCGAGGCGGTCGTATCCGCTCATCGGCTGCTGACGACGCCCGCCTACCGGCTGGAGGGCGAGACGAGCTATGCGCTGGAGGGTTCGATCTTCGTCGCCGGCGCGGCGGTGAAGTGGCTGCGCGACGGCATCGGCGTCATCACTCACGCGCGCGAGACCGACGATCTGGCGACGCGCGTGCCCGACAGCCACGGCGTCTACATGGTGCCCGCGTTCGTGGGCCTGGGCGCGCCGCACTGGAACCCGGACGTGCGCGCCGCGATCTTCGGGCTGACGCTCGGTACGACGCAGGCGCATCTGGCGCGTGCGGCGCTGGAGGCGGTGGGCTATCAGACACTGGACCTCGTCGAGGCGATGCAGGCCGATGGCGGGACGCCGTTCGCGACGCTGCGCGTCGATGGCGGGATGGCGGCGAACGACTGGCTGTGCGGCTTCCTCGCCGACCTGCTGGGCGTGCCGGTCGAGCGCCCGCACGAGCTGGAGACCACCGCGCGCGGTGCGGCGTTCCTTGCAGGGCTCGCGATCGGGCTGTGGTCGGGCCTCGACGAACTGGAGGCGCTATGGTCGCGCGAGCGGTGCTTCACCCCGGCGTTGGCGCCGCCGCACCGCGCAAACCTCGTCGCCGGTTGGCGCGACGCGCTGCGGCGGACGCTGAGCTAGGACGGTCCGATCAGGCCGGTCTGCGACCGTTCATGCTGAGCTTGTCGAGGCACTCGGATTTCGCCTTTCGGCAAACTCAGGGCGAACGGACGCGATGATTGCAAACCGCTTCAGCCCGCTGTCAGCGCAGCATAGGGAGCCTCCGCATTGATCGCCGGAATTGCGCCGCGGTTCATCACCACCCAGCCTGCAAGCCGATGTCCGGCCAGCGCCGCGCCTGCGGGTGACCGCCCGGCGAGGCGCGCGTGCAGATAGCCTGCGTTGAACGCATCGCCTGCGCCGCTGGTGTCGCGCGGCATCAGCCGGACCGGGGGAGCCACGTCCACGCCGTCGACGATGCAGCCGTCCGGTCCGCGCTTCACCACCACCTCGCCTACGCCAGCCGCACGCCACAGGGTCAAGACATCGACAGGACCGCCCGGTCCGGCCAGCGCGGCCTCGTCCTCGATCGTCGGCAGGCCGATGTCGGTCACCCGTAACGCCGCCGCATGCGCGGCGCGGGCATCGGCCAGGTCCGGCCACAGTGCGGATCGATAATTGGTGTCGAATGCGACCCGGCCGCCACCCGCGCGAACGCGGGTCGCAAGATCGAACAGCGCCGCGCGTCCGTCCGCCGGCAGCACGGCAAGCGAGATCATCGAGAAGATCAGCAGGTCAGCCCTCGCCGCCACCTCCAGAGCGAACCCGATCCCCGACAGCGCGAACAGCCGACGCGCCGCGCTGTCGCTCCGCCAGTAGGTGAAATGCCGTTCGCCGTCGGGATCGTTGGTGATCGCATAAAGGCCGGGCCGCCGGTCGGGGTCGGTCAGCACCAGCGCCGTGTCGACGCCCTCCGCGGCCCAGGCGCGGCGCAGGTCATCGCTGAACGGGTCGGTACCCAGCGCCGTCAGATAGGCGACATCGTCGCCAAGCCGGGCGAGGTGGACCGCGGTATTGAGCGTGTCGCCTCCAAAGCCGAGTTGCCAGCCGGTCGCACCGCCGCCACCCGCAAGCTCGACCATGCCTTCGCCGACCACCACGATCCTCGCCATTGGCCCGTCGATCCCCGCCCGATGTGTCTTACCAATTCCGGCACTCTGGTAAAGCAACTCGGCGCGGCCTACCATTGGCAACACGCAGAGGAACACCGCATGACCCTGATCGCGAGCGCGACGTGACCCGCCCGCTGCTGCTCCACCCCGATCGCCTGCTGCCCAGCGACCCCGTCCAGCGGCCGATCGCACGCGCGCTGTACGCGACGGTCGCGGACCTGCCGATCGTGAGCCCGCACGGCCACACCGACGCGCGCTGGTTCGCGACCGATGCGCCGTGGCGCGATGCCACCGGGCTGTTGCTGGCCCCCGATCATTATCTGTTCCGGATGCTGTACAGCCAGGGCATGTCGCTCGACGCGCTCGGCGTCCCCTCGCGTTCAGGCCCGTCCGCCGTCGACCCGCGCGAAGCATGGCGGACGTTCGCGAGCCATTACCATCTGTTCCGCGGCACTCCGTCCAGGCTGTGGCTCGACCATGTCTTCGCAACCGTGCTCGGGATGGACGTGCAGCTGGAGGCGGCGACCGCCGACCTGTATTTCGACCGCATCGGCGCGCAGCTCGCCACCCCTGCCTTCCGCCCACGCGCGCTGTTCGACCGGTTCGGGATCGAGCTGCTGGCGACCACCGACGGGGCGGAAGCCGATCTGGCCGCGCATCACGCGATCCGCGCATCGGGCTGGCCCGGGCGCGTCGTCACCACCTATCGTCCCGACAGCGTCATCGACGTCGAGCACGAAGGCTTTGGCCCCGCGATGACCCGCTTCGCCGAACTGACCGGTGAGGACGTTTGGACCTGGTCCGGCTATCTCGCCGCGCACCGCCGCCGCCGCGCCGACTTCCGCGCGGCGGGTGCGACCGCGACCGACCACGGCCACCCGTCGGCGCGCACCGCCAACCTGTCGCCCGCCGCCGCAGAGGCGCTGTTCGCCCGCGTGACGCGCGACGGCTGGACCGCGGCGGACGCCGACCTGTTCCGCGCACAGATGCTGACCGAGATGGCGCGGATGAGCGTCGAGGACGGCATGGTGATGCAGCTCCACCCCGGTTCGTTCCGCAACCACAATGCGACGCTGTTCGCCAGCCACGGACGCGACCGTGGCGCCGACCTGCCGGTCCGGGTCGACTATGTGGCGGCACTCAAGCCATTGCTCGACGTCGTCGGTAACGAGCCCGCATTCATGCTGATCCTCTTCACGCTCGACGAATCGACCTATGCGCGCGAGCTCGCGCCGCTGGCGGGCCACTACCCGTGCCTGCGGCTCGGACCCGCCTGGTGGTTCCACGATTCGCCCGAAGGGATACGCCGCTATCGCGAGATGACGACCGAGACCGCTGGCTTCTACAACACCGTCGGCTTCAACGACGACACGCGCGCGTTCCTGTCGATCCCCGCCCGCCACGACGTCGCCCGCCGGGTCGACTGCGGTTTCCTCGCGCGGCTCGTCGCGGAACATCGACTGGAGGACTGGGAAGCGGCAGAGCTCGCGCAGGACCTGGCGGTCGGCCTCGCCCGCCGGGCATACCGGCTGTGAGCCTGCGCCTTTCCGACGCGACGGCGAGCCGTCTGCCCGACGCCGTCGCGCGGTCCGGTTACGATCGCGCGACACAGCGCATCGGCATCGTCCATCTGGGCGTCGGCGCGTTCCATCGCGCGCATCAGGCCGTCTATACCGACGATGCGATGGCGGGCGGCGACCGCGACTGGGCGATCGCCGGCGTCTCGCTCCGCTCGCCCACCGCCCGGGACGCACTCGCGCCGCAGGACGGGCTGTTCACCGTCACGCACCGCGGCGCGACAGGCGAGGGCACGGCTCTCGTCGGCGCGGTGCGCGACCTGGTGGTCGCGCCCGAGGCGCCGGACCGGGTCGCGACGCTGCTCGCGTCGCCCGGCGTGCACGTCGTCACGCTCACCGTGACGGAGAAGGCCTATTACCGCCAGCCCGACGGGTCGCTGGACGTCGCCGCGGTCGCGGCGACGGGCGGCACGATCTACCATCATCTCGCGGAAGGCCTCGCGCGCCGCCGGGATGCCTGCCTGCCGGGGCTGACGCTGCTGAGCTGCGACAATCTCGCCGGCAACGGCGCGGTGCTGGCCGCGGGCCTTGCGACCTGGCTCGACCGCATCGATCCGACGTTAAGGCGTTGGTCCGAGGCGGAGTGCGCCTGTCCGTCATCGATGGTGGACCGGATCGTTCCCGCCGTGTCGGCCGTGGGTCTCAACGAGGTGGAGCGCGCGATCGGCCTGCGCGACGAGGGCGCGGTCGTGACCGAGCCGTTCCGCCAGTGGGTGATCGAGGACCGCTTCGCCGGTCCGCGCCCGCGCTGGGAGCTGGGCGGAGCGCAGCTCGTCGCCGACGTCGCGCCGTTCGAGGCGGCGAAGCTCCGGATGCTCAACGGCGCGCATTCGGCACTCGCCTACCTCGGGCTGCTCGCCGGACACGCATTCGTTCACGAAGCGGTCGCCGATCCTGGCATCGCCGCGGTAATCGAGCAGCTGATGCGAGTCGAAGCGGCCGCAAGCCTGGATCCCGCGCCGGGACAGGACCTGTCCGCCTATGCCGACGCGCTGCTCGCCCGGTTCCGCAACCCGGCGCTCCCGCATCGTTTAGCGCAGATCGCGACGGACGGCTCGCAGAAGATCCCGCAGCGTTGGCTCGAAACGCTCACCGTCAACGCCGCGCGCGGGCGGCGTTGTCCCGCGATACTGCGCGCGCTTGCGGCATGGACCATCCATGTCCGCGGCGACGGCGCGCCCGTGAACGATCCAATGGCCGAACGCCTTTCGGCGGCATGGTCGACCGCCGGCCGAGCGGGGATCGCCGCGGCCCTGTTCGGCGACAGCGGCCTCGTCGCCAGCCGCTGGCGACCCGACCGGGAGGACAAAGCGGCAATCACCGCCGATCTGACGGCGCTAGGACATAGTAGCATGGTGAAGACCCCTGAGCGGCAGTTCTGATCCAACGCTGGCTTTTAGAGGTTGGTGTGGAAGGCGAGGTACTTCGGGACGATCGATGGGGTCTGCTGCGGGAGTTCGTGCCGGGCGGTCGCAAGGGGAACCGCCGTCCGCGCAACGACGGACGGCGGTTTGTCGGTGGCGCGATCTGCCCGGAGTGGTTCTGGCCGTATCAGACGGCGAAGCGGCGCTACTATCGCCGGGTCGCCGACCACCCCGGATCTTGAGTGGCCGGCGATCGATGCGACCGTCATCCGCGCGCACCAGCACCGCTACGACCGCATCGCCTGAAAGCAGCGATGGGGCATCGAGGGTTTCTTTGCCCGTATCAGGCAGTGGCTGAACAGTCAGACCGTCGCCACAGCCTAGAACCGTGCGACGACGGTCTTCAGCTGGGTGTTGGCCTCGATCGACTCCGGGCCGAGTTCGCGGCCGATGCCCGACATCTTGTAGCCGCCATAGGGCACCATCACGTCGAGCTCGAAGATCGTGTTGATCCACACGGTGCCGACCTCCAGCGCGCGGGCGACGGTGTGGGCGCGCGACACGTCCTTCGTCCACACCGCGGCGGCGAGGCCGAACTCGGTGTCGTTGGCGCGGAACACGGCGTCATGCTCGTCCTTGAACGGGATCAGCGCGGCGACCGGCCCGAAGATCTCCTCGCGGACGATGCGCATCTGGTCGGTCACGTCCTCGAACACCGTCGGTTCGACGAAATAGCCCGATCCATCGTGCGCCTGCCCGCCGGTGCGCAGCGTCGCGCCCTCTTCCTGGCCGACCCTGATATAGTCGTTCACCCGGTCGAGCTGCTTCCTCGAGATGATCGGGCCGACATCGGTGGTCGGGTCGAGCGGGTCGCCGACCCTCATGCCCTTGGCGGCCGCGGCGATGGCGCCGGCGACCTCGCCGTACACGTCCTCGTGGACGAACACGCGGGTGCCCGCCACGCAGATCTGGCCCGCGCCGGCGGCGAAGCCCATCACCGCCGCCGGGATCGCCTTCGCCAGGTCGGCGTCCGGGAAGATGATGTTGGGCGACTTGCCGCCCAGCTCCAGCGTCACCTTCTTGAGATTGCCGGTGGACGCGGCGAGGATGCCCTTGCCGACGCCGGTCGAGCCGGTGAAGTTGATCTTGTTGACCCCCGGATGCTTCGCCAGCGCGTCGCCTGCACCCGTGCCGAGACCCGGCACGACGTTGAGCACGCCCGGCGGCAGGTCGGCCTCCTCGATCAGCTCGGCCAGGCGCAACGGCAGCAGCGGCGCCTGCTCGGCGGGCTTGAGCACGACGGTGTTGCCGCAGGCGAGCGCCGGCGCGACCTTCCAGGCGAAGGCGAAGGCCGGGCTGTTCCACGGGATGATCGCGCCGACGACACCCAGCGGCTCGCGCAGCGTGTAGGTCAGCGCCGACCCGTCGGACGGATAGGTGCCGCCCATGATCCGGGTCGCGGCGCCGGCGAAATAGCGGAACACGTCGGGCATCGTCGCCACCAGCCCGCGCGACTGGGCCAGCACCATGCCGATGTCGATCGCCTGGATGACGGCCAGCTCGTCGGCATTGCGCTCGATGATGTCGGCGACCGTCAGCAGGTAGCGCGACCGCTGGTGCGGGCTGATCCGCGCCCAGGACGGATCGCGGAACGCCTTGCGCGCCGCCGCGACGGCGGCGTCGATGTCGGCGGCGTCGCCGGTCGCCACCGAGACCATCGCCTCGGCGGTCGAGGGATCGAACACCTCGAAGGTCTCGCCGGACCGGGCGGGCATCCACCTGCCGTCGATGAATAGCTGCTTGGGTCCGGCCTTCACATAGGCCAGCGCCGCCCGATTGATCGTCGGCGCATTAGCGGTCGCCGTCTCCTGATCGTCTCTGCTCATTGATCGTCTCCCGAACTGTCCCGATCGAGATAGGGCAGGGCAAGGAGCTGATTAGCCCTGGAAACGTGCATGCGCCTGTGACAGGACGTCAGCAATCGCGGGAGAGCATCCATGCCGCAGATCGATCTGTCCGGCCTTGCCGCCTTTGCCGAGGTGGCGCGGTTGAAGAGCTTCACCCGCGCCGCTGCGCAGCTGCACGTCTCTCCCTCCGCGCTCAGCCATGCGATCCGGCGTCTGGAGGAGAAGCTCGGCGTCAAGCTGGTCAGCCGCACGACGCGCAGCGTCGCCGCGACCGAGGCGGGTTGCCGTCTGCTCGACAGCCTCGACCCGGCGCTGGCGAACATCGCGGCGGGGATCGAGCAGCTCGGCGCCTATCGCGAGCGCCCCGCCGGCCGCGTCCGCATCAGCGCGCCGCGCATCCCCGCCACCACACTGATCGCGCCCAAGCTGGCGGCGTTGCGGCGCGACTATCCCGACATACTGGTGGAACTGTCGGTCGAGGGCGGGCTGACCGACATCGTTGCGGCCGGCTTCGACGCGGGCGTGCGGACCGGGGAGCTGATCGCCCGGGACATGATCTCGATGCGGATCGGGCCGGACGAGCGCATGGCCGTGGTCGCCGCGCCGGCCTACCTTGCCGATCATCCCGCGCCGGCGTCGCCAGACGCGCTGTCGACGCATCGCTGCATCGGCTACCGCTACATCACCTCGGGCGACATCCACCGCTGGCCGTTCGAGCGCGATGGACGCGCGGTGAGCGTCGCGATCGACCCGGTGTTCCTGACCAACGACGCCGAACTGATGATCGACGCCGCCGTCGACGGCCTGGGCCTGAGCTATGCGATCAGGAGCCAGGTCGAGGATCATCTGGCGTCGGGCCGGCTGGTCGCGGTGCTGGAGGACTGGTGCCCCATGCGGGCGGGAACCTTCCTCTATTATCCCAGCCGGCGACAGACGACCGCCGCGTTCGCCGCCGTCGTCGACGCATTGAGCTATCGACCCTGACCGCACCCGCACCCGCACCCGCCACGACCCGTACCAGGCCGCCCGATCGATCGGGCTCGGAGCCACGCCCGACATCACGGCACGTCGACGGACACGACCGACCCCTTGGCCGACATCGCGCCGAGCGGACCCGTGTCGGCAACCCCTATGGCGAAGCGGTGGTCGTCGCCATCCAGTCGACGACGGCCGCTAGTGCCGCGGCATCCGTCGCGCCGCCGTCGCGAGCCTCCGCATAGGTCGCAAGCTGGCGGTCGGCGCTCGTTCCCTCCATGACGATCTCGCGTGTCCTCGCGACCTCGGCCGCGCAGCCGAGCGCCTCGGCATCCTCCTCGATCATGGCCAGCAGCACGTCTAGATGATCGGCGAACGAGGCGACCTCGCCCTTGTCGTCGAGGAAGCTCGCGTTGACGCCTCGCCGCTGCGCGCGCCAGATGTTCTCGGAGGCGATGGCCCGCACGACGGCGGTGGGCTTCGGGCCGGCATCGGCGTCGCGGTGAAGGCGACGGACCAGGCAACGGTACAGAGCCGCGATCGCGATAGTGTCATCGAGACGGGTACAGCTGTCGGCGACGCGAAGCTCTAGCGTCGGGAAACGCGTGGAAGGTCGCAGCATCCACCAGAGGAAGCTTGCGTCGGCGATCGCGCCCGATCGCACCATCGCGGCGACGAGCCGGTCATAGTCCTCGGGATCCGTGAAGAGGTCCGGCAGGCCGGTCCGCGGCATCTCTCCCCAGACGGATAGACGATAGGCGTTCAGGCCCGTGTTCCGTCCTTCCCAGAAGGGCGAGGAAGCCGACAGCGCGAGGAAGGTCGGGATATAGGACAGCAACCGGTTCATCAGTTCGACCCGGCGCCCGGGGTCCGGCACCTCCACATGGACGTGCATGCCGGACACCACGTCTCGTCGCGCCAGCATCTGCATGTCCTCGGCGATGGCGTCGTACCGTTCCTTCTTAGTGCGCTTCTGCCTCTGCCACCTGGCTGTCGGATGGCTCCCGCCGCCGAGCACGAGAAGGCCGTGCTCGCGGCCGATGTCGGCCAACGCCGTTCGCAGGCCGGACAGGCAGGCTCGCGCATCCTCGAAGCCGGTGCAGGGCGGAGTCATGATCTCGACCTGCGATACCAGCAGCTCGCGTTCGACCTCCGGCAAGCGTTTGTGGACGGCATCGTGGAAGGGCTCGACGCGCCTGGGCGTCTTCCGCGTTCGGGCGTCGGCCAGGAACAGCTCTTCCTCGATGCCGAATCGGAAGGTGGGCGCTATGGTCATGCCGTGGCTGTCCGGGTCGACAACGGCTCACTGGAGCGGCTTTGCGACTTCGAGACCATCAGACCGGTGTCGAACGCACAAGGCAAGGAGGGCGAAACGAACGGATGGAAGCGATATCGATCGCGGATGCTCG
Source organism: Sphingomonas bacterium (assembly GCF_903643035.1). Classification (GTDB taxonomy): domain Bacteria; phylum Pseudomonadota; class Alphaproteobacteria; order Sphingomonadales; family Sphingomonadaceae; genus Sphingomonas. The sequence goes on from NZ_CAHJWW010000013.1 coordinate 20,865, forward strand.
CGAAGCGACGCTGGCGCTCCTGAACCGCCGCGCGTCGGAAGCCACGATCTGTCCGAGCGAGGTGGCGCGCGCATTGGCTCCAATGGCATGGCGCGACATGATGCCAATGGTCCACGCCGCGGTCGACGAACTCGTGCACGCAGGACTGGCGCGGCTGAGCTGGAAGGGGAGGGCGGTCCCGAGTCGGACGGGACCGTACCGGATCCGTCGTGGCGACGGCATCCGGCTGCCTGCGTGACGACGAACCCGGCTGCTGCGAACGGTCGCGCCCGACCGGCTGATCTTCCTGTCGGGAGCGATCAGGCCTTTTTCGCCTTTCCGCCCTTCTTGCCGAGTTCGGCCTGCGCGGCGGACGACTTGCGCGGGTTCTCCTTGCCGTCCTTGGCTGCCTTGGCGTTCGCCTTCTGCGCGGTGGCGCTGCCGTGGCCCTTCTTCTCGGTCATGGATTCATCCCTTGTCGTCACGTCCAAGCCCGAACGATGTCGCAGGAGCGTGGTTGCAGGTCCGTGAGCATGTCGGCCGGAAACGGGCGCAGGCGACGGCGCGGTGCCTCGTCTCGTACACGCATGATCGCGCAGGAGCGGCCTCTTCGGCGGCAGCGGCGGTGCGACAGCCGTCCCTGTATCAATCGTCCTCGTCGATCTCGCGATCGATGGTTTCCATGAAGTCGCGCGCCGCATCCCGGTCGTCCCCGTCGCTGAAGGCGACGTCCAGGTCGGGCGCCGCACCCAGCATGTACGCAAGGCACCAGAGCGCAAAACGACGGCCGCCGTCACGCTCCAGCCCGAACTGAAGCCGCAGACGTTCGATCCCCATGGCAAGCTGCTCGGGAGCGAGGCTGGCGATATCGTCGGTGCCGAAGAAGCGGACGAGGAGCTGATCGAAATCCATGGCCATCATCGCATGCCGGTAATGGCATGACCCTCACAGGAGCAAACGGCTGAAATGGTGACCCCTACGAGAATCGAACTCGTGCTTTCGCCGTGAGAGGGCGACGTCCTAACCGCTAGACGAAGGGGCCGTCGATGGCAGAGCGCGCGTCTACCGGTGGGTGGCGCGGGCGTCAAGCCATCGACCCGACGATCGATGCCGCCGGTCAGGCCGCGGCCTTCCTGCGCTCCGCCATCTCGTCGTTCAGCATCTCGGCCAGCAGGAAGGCAAGCTCAAGGCTCTGTCCGGCGTTGAGGCGCGGGTCGCAATGCGTATGGTAGCGATCCGCCAGGCTCAGCTCGGTCACGTCGACCGCGCCCCCGGTGCACTCCGTCACGTTCTGGCCGGTCATCTCCGCGTGAATGCCGCCGGCATGCGTGCCCTCGGCACGATGGACGGCGAAGAAGCCGCGCACTTCCGCCAAGATGCGGTCGAACGGCCGCGTCTTGTAGCCGGTCGACGCCTTGACGACGTTGCCGTGCATCGGATCGCAGCTCCACA
>NZ_CAHJWW010000014.1 GCF_903643035.1 Sphingomonas bacterium
CCGGCGGTGGCGGCGGTCGCCCCCTACGCCGGCCCGCTGCCTTTCGTCTCCGACCGGCTGGGCGACGACGCCGATCTCGACGCACTCGTCGCCGAGCTCGCCATCGATCATAGCCTTCCCGCCAGCGCCGCCTTCCCCGCCGGCCGCGCCGCCGCGCTCACCCGGCTCGACCGGCTGGTCGACCGGGTGCTGCCGGTCTACGCCGCCGTCCGCAACGACGCGACGCAGGAGATCGGGGCAAGCGGTCTGTCGCCGTACCTTCACTTCGGCGTCGTCGGCCCGCGCGAGGTCATGGCGGCGGTGACCGCGGCAACCGCGGGCACTAGGCACAAGGCGAAGTTCGCCGACGAGCTGCTCGGCTGGCGCGAGTGGTTCCACTATCAGGCGCGCGAGCTCGCCCACCCCGAAAGCTACGATCGCATCGCGCCGTGGGCCGCCACGACGCTCGCCGCCCACGCCGGCGATCCGCGACCCGCGCTCGAGCCGCTTGCCGCGATGCTGCGCGGCGAGACGCGCGACGAGACGTGGAACGCGTGCCAGCGCCAGTTCCTCGCCGACGGCTGGATGCACAACAACTTGCGCATGACGTGGGCCAAGCGGATCATCGCCATGACCCCCGATCCGGGAACCGCTTGGGCGACCGCCTGCTACCTCAACGACCGGCTCAGCCTCGATGGCCGCGATCCGGCGACCTACGGCAACATCGCCGCGACGTTCGGCGGCAGCGCCCCCGCCGCGCGCGACGTGCCGGTCTACGGACGTGTCCCGACGCGCGGCGACGGGTCGATCCGCGGCCGCGCCGACGGCCCGGCGTGGCTGACGGCTGCCGCCGAACGGCCGGTGCCACCGGTGACCATTCCCGACGAGCTTCCCGCAGGCGACTATGTCGGATAGCGCGGCGATCCTGGGCGTTGCATGACCGGACGAGCCTAAGTCGTCGCGGTGCCGTGATCCCAGAAGAGGACGTTCACACGCTTTCCGGCCTCTCCCGCAAGCAGTCGCTCGTTCGCCTCGACACATGATTGCCTCGGTAGGTCATCGTCGACCCGCCGGTGTCTCGCGTCGCGGCTTGACTTCACTTCGACGTGGAAGATCCGCCGATTACCGGTCTCAGCTTCTCGCTCATGCGTACGAATTCCGCTTCGGTCGACGAAGTGAGATGCGGATGCCCTGCCATGAAGCCGGCACCCACGGTGCACTTCGCGTAGTACGTGGCACCAGGCTGAGCGTCGATCTTGAATGTGTCCTTGGCTTCGCTAGCGACGACCAGGTCGTGCGGGCCCGGCGTAACGCTCAGAACAGCGTAGCGGCCGGGAGGCAAGCTCGTGAGCTTCGCTCCGCCTTCATGGACGGCACACGAGATCGCGCCTCCGACCAGAGTGCCCGAGCGGAATACGACCACCTGGGCGGAGTCGGAGCCCGGCTTAGGCACATCCGCGGCGAGAAGCGCGAGAAGAAGCAGCACGGGGCGGCTCAGTTCCTCGGCGTTACGGCGGATACCGGAACGCGCACGGCACCGCCATCCACCTTGTCGAGAACCGGAGCTGGAGCGGATGCCGGCATCGCCGCGGCGGGCGGAGCCGCCGCGGTCACCAGCACCAGCGGTGCAGGAGCGGCGGCCGCCATCTGCAGCGGCACGTCCTCGTCGATGAAGCCCTTAACCGCCGAGCCGGAGTTCACTTTCGCGCTCGTGCCGGTCGTGAAGAACCCCGCGACCGGCAGGAGGGCGATCGCGCCGACGACCGCGCCGGTGCCCGTGACTCCCTTGTCGTCGAACGATCCGCTCATCCTGATCTGGCGACCGTTCACGGTGACGTAGAGGATGCGGGCACCCAAGTGCCCGGACTTGCCCCACATACCCTTGTTGCGAACATCGGTGATCTCGCCGACAGCGGGGCTGCCAGATGGAATCACCGTGACGCCGTTCACCACGATGTTCTCGGCCGCCTCCATCTGGAAGCGCTGCCCCACCCGAAGTTGCTTGCCCTTGGTCGTCAGCTCCTCGCGTAGCCGAAGTGGAACCTCGGTGCCGGTTCTTAGGACGGCGTTGACAGTGCTGGGTGCAGCTATGGGTGCAACCGGCGCCGGACCAAGCACAACCGGTCCCGCTGGAACTTGCGCGAGAGCGACGCACGGCACAAAGACCGTCGCATACGCAAAACCGCGTACATTCATAACATTACCCCCGATTCGACTCGACCCCCTGAGTCCTCGTCCATAGGGGGTGGAGCGACAGGCGGAGTCAAGCTGCCATGCGTAATGCAGACCGAGTGCTAGCGCCGGGAGGAGCACCCCAAAACTGTTCGTTCAGCCGTCCCGATGAGCTGCTCGATAGCGGACATCCGTTCACCTGCTTGAAGCGAAGCATGCAAGCGCTGATTGCTTCATCCGTGTTTGATGGGAGGATGATGCCTTGATATGAACGTTCCGGAACCATCACGTTCTGGCGGCCTTAATGTAACGCCGTGCAATACGCGGAGCCGAATGGCCAAACGAGGAAATAGATATGAAGACAGCGTTTATCGTGTTGGGTGCGCTAATCGCCGTTCCTGCCACAGCGCAGGTCACAACATCGACCACCACGACAAGCCACGAATCGAGCAGCGAAGTGACGCCGCCGTCGCCAGTAGTTCATCATGCTCGTCGGCATCACCATGTTCGTCACCACGCTGTGGCGTCGACCCATGTCACCGCTGTTCATGCGACTGCGCCAGCTGGCGGCTCGACGACGTCGACTGCGACGACCGTCACCCACCAGTAATGTTTATGCCGCCCGTCGCGTTATGTGACGGGCGGCAACACCCCAATGCGCGTAGGCCCTCTACGCGGACAATCAGCCGCGCTAACATTTTTCTATTTCCCGGCCCTCTGTTCATCCGGGCCCCTGCGCTGCTTCCGGCCGCGGCGTTATGTATGGCACGTCTCAAAATGGCAGGGCCTTCTGTGCCCCCTTTAGCTTTGGCTTGAATGGTTAGCGACACCGACGCACACGAGCGGCCATCTCACTACCCAAGAGACCGCGGGCCGTGCACGCTGCCTGATTTGCCGCGCTAAGATCGCCCCTTTATCGCGTGCCGTGCGTGTCCAGGCTTATCCGTTCCATTTTCGTCGTTCTTGTTGTCGCCATCGTCGCGGCGGCGTTGGTGTGGCTGTTACGGCGTCCGCTCACCGACGTAGTCGTGTCCCGTTGGCTGAGCGCGCAAGGCGTTCCGTCGCGCTATCGCCTCGCCGAGCTGTCCGCTGACCGGGTCGTATTGCAGGACGTGAGACTCGGTCCGGTGGCCGCGCCCGATCTGCGGGCCGCCCGGGTCGATGTCCGGCTGCGATGGTTATCGCTCGGGCCGCAGGTCGCAGGCGTAACCCTTGTCCATCTCGTGCTGCGCGCAACGTGGGGGCCCAACGGTCTCAGTTTCGGCGATCTCGACCGGTTGCTGCCGGCACCCGGCGCGCCGCCCGCGCCCCTCCCCGATGTCGACCTGCGGCTGATCGGCGGGCGCGGCGAAGTGACTACCCCGGCGGGGACAATCGCTGTGGTTGGCGATGGCGCTGGGCGCCTGCGCAGCGGTTTCACCGGGCGCTTCGTTCTCGAGCGCGCGCGGCTCGCCGCAGGCGGCTGCAAGGCCCGGATACCGGGTGCTGACATCGCTGTGGCAACCGGACTGTCCGGGCTTACGGTCGTCGGTGACGGACGCCTATCCGACGTCGGCTGCGGGTCGACGGCGGTCGCCGCTGCGACGTGGCGCGGCGATGTCCGGCTTCCGCCCGACCTGTCGCGCTACACTGGCCGGGTCGCCGTGCGGACCGGCGCGACGTCGACCAGGGTGTTGGCATTGGCCGCGTCCAACGGCAGCGTGACCATCGCGGGAGCCACCTCGGGCGGGACGCTCGCCGGGCGCCTCGCCGTGAGCGCGACGGGCGTCCGCATGCCGTCGGCCAGTGTCGGTCGCCTCAGCGCCGACGGCCCCTATCGCCTCGATCCGGCGACTGGCGACGCGACGGCTCATCTCACAGTCGCGCTGGCGAACGCGAGCGCCGCGCTGTCGCCCTCGCGCCTCGACCAGGCCCGGGCACGGTTGCGGGACACGTTGGCCAACCCGCTGGCGAGGCAATTTGTCGCGCGCATCGGCGCGGCGAGCCGTGATTTTGCGGCCACGGCGACGATCGACACGACGCGTCGGCGGCGCATCATCAGTGCCATCGTCACCAACGGCTTCATCACGGCCGCGACCGGCGCGCGCCTCGTGCAACGCGGACGGGCCGAGCTGACTAGGGACGACACCACCTTCGACGGCGGCTTCGACCTCGCGGGAGGCGGGCTGCCGCACGCTGCACTCACCGGGGCGGGCGGTTGGCGCGGTGGCTGGCCGACGGGCTCGGCGTCGCTCGCCATGGCCCCCTGGTCGGCCGGGGGCACGGTGATCGCGGTGCCGGGGCTCGACGCGATCGCAACCGGCGACACGGTTACCCTTACGGGCGAGATTGGCATTTCGGGCTCGATCGGCGGTGGAATCGCCGTCGAACGGCTGCGCCTACCGGTTTCGGCGCGTCTCGACCGCGACGGCGGCCTCATCATCGGCGAGCATTGCCTGCCGGTGATCTGGGGCGGGCTATCTGTCGGCCGCGCGCGTTTGGCGGCGGGGAGGGTCATCGCCTGCCCGGCGGCCGCGCCGCTGCTGACGGCTCGTCGCGGCGTGCTGCAGGGCGGGACACTGATCGGACCCTTGTCGCTGTCCGGCTCGGCGGACGGGGCACCGTTGGTCGCAACCACGACGCCGATCCGTGTCGACCTACGTGGCGCCCGTGTCACGCTCGCCGCGACCGCCATCGCCGGACAGCTCGGCGCCCGGCGGGTCGAGGCAACGGTCGAAGGTATGTACAATCTGGCTGAGGGCCGCGGCGACGGCCGCCTGCGCACGGCGAGGCTCGACGACGACGGCCTGCCCGTGCACATCGACGATGCCTCAGCGAACTGGCGGCTGGCCGGGACGCGCTTGACGCTGGCCGCCGCCGGTGCGCGGATCGTCGACCGCACCGCCCCTGCGCGCTTTCAGCCGTTGCGCGTGGCGGCCGTCGCCGCCTCGCTGGCCGACGGAAAGCTCTCGGCTAAAGGCGAAGTTCGCCTCGCCACCGGCAACGAGCGGCTCGGCACCTTCGACGCGCGAAATGACTTCGGCAGCGGCACCGGCACGGCGACGCTGGCGACCGGCGCGCTGGTGTTCGGGCCGGCGCTGCAACCCTATCAGATCACCGAGTCGCTCCGCGGGATCGTCGCCAACGTTCGCGGGCCGGTTGTAGGCGACGGACATGTCAAGTGGACCCGGGACACGCTCATCTCCTCGGGCACCATGCACATCGACAGGCTGGCGCTGGCGACTGAGGCGCTAGGCCCGGTCGATGGCATCGAAGGCGAGATCACCTTCGACGATCTGCTGGCGTTGACCACGCCGCCGGGCCAGACGCTGCACCTCGGCCGCATTAACCCTGGCGTTGCGGTCGACGATGGCGTCGTCGTATTCCGCCTGCTGGGCCCAACGGCAGCGGCGATCGACAGCATCGTGTGGCCCTATGCCGGGGGCCGTCTCGTTCTAGCGCCGGTGACGATCCGCGACGGCGATCTTCGTCGCGACTTTCTCCTCACCGTCGAGGACATGGACGCGGCGCAATTCCTACAGCGCTTCGACATTAAGAACCTGAACGTGACCGGACGTTTCGACGGGCACCTACCGCTGGCCTTCGCCAACAGCCGGGGGCGGATCACCGGCGGCACCCTGGCGGCGCAAGCCGGTGGCGGCCTCGTCCAGTACGTCGGCGAGGTGGGTACAGCGCAGGTCGGAGCCCCGGCGCGGCTCGCCTTCGACGCCCTGCTACGCCTGCGCTACCGCGACCTGTCGCTCGATCTCGACGGCGACCTCGACGGCGAGCTGGTGACGCAGGTCCACTTCACCGGCAGCAACGAGGCCCCGGCGACGCTCGCGGGACGTCCCGTGCCGATCAGGGCGACCGGCTTGCCGTTCCGCTTCGGGATCACGGTGCGGGCGCCGTTCCGCGCCCTGCTCGGCACCGCAGCGTCTTTAAGCGACGTCCGCCCACTGCTGCGCGCGGCACCCGATCCGGTTCAGCCGAAGTAAAGCGGTGAGCTGTCAAGATCACTCTGCTAACGAGGACCGATGATCACGATGACCGCACGCCGCCGCTTGTTCCCTGCTGCGGTCGCCATGGCGCTGACGTTGGGCGGGTGCATCCAGCTCCGCGCTCCCGACAAGCCGATCGAGATCAACCTCAACGTGAACATCCGTCAGGAGGTCGTCGTCCGGCTCGAGAAGGACGTCGCTGACCTGATCAAGAAGAACCCCGCGGTTTTCTAGGATAGAGCCAGTCGATGATCATTTCCCGAACTGCCGCAGTGGCTTGGTTGATATTGGTCGCCGCATCGGCGCTCGCGCAGGCTGCCGATCCGGTCGTCGAGGAAGCGCGGGCGAGTGGCTTCGCCGGCGAGCAGGCGGACGGTTATCTCGGTGTCATCAAGCCCGGCGGACCGGCCGGGCTGAAGGCGCGTGTCGACGCGATCAACATTCAGCGTCGGGCCATCTTCACCGATACCGCTAGTGCCAAGCCTGGCGTCACTGTCGCCGATGTCGGCGCCGCGGCCGCGTGCCAGCAATTCCGGACCCGGGTCGCGGTCGGGCACTTCTACCGCGATCAGGCTGGCGCATGGCGGCAGCACACTTCGGCATCGCCGGTCGCACTGCCGAGCTTTTGTGGCTGATCGCAATCACTTATGCAGGCTATGATCCTAGTTTTCGAGTAGCTCGATGGCCCCACAGTAGTGATCGCGTGACGCCAGAAAGCGACGTTCACGGCAGCAAGGGCGCTTACCAAAATCGGCCTCTCGTTCAGCTGCCGCGACGTTCCATCGCAAGGCATTATGCGGACGGCAAGAAAGGCGGGCGGCCCCGCAGATAGACAGATGTCGCACCGTGCACTGCCTCTTGACGCGATTGTCCCATATCTCCTGCGCTCTGCGATTGCGTGCCGTCACCGAGGCTACGACAACGTGGGAACAGCATGTGCGACCGGATTTCATTGAGTCGCAGATAACCGCTCTAGATGCGGTTGGATAAGGGGCTCTCCTAATGCCGCTAGGACTATGGCTTGCAACGAATGCCGTCGGTCTCCTCGCCATACCGAGCGGTCTCTGGGCCGTCGCGGTTTGGCGCGCCGACCAGCGGTGGAAGCGGATCAACGCAGCCTTCGAGCGCGTCGCGAGCTTTGACGCAACGCCCGGCACGCGCAACGCCATGATGATCCTTAAATCGCGATCGCGGCCCATCCCATTGTTCGACGCCTCCGCGCCGCTGAAAGATCGTTATTGCCGGGTGTCATGGGGCGACGCCAAGCGAGCGCTAATCCCAACGCAGTTCAATCGCGATACGACGGCTAAGACCAACGCATTGCGCGACTGTTTCGAAGACATGATGAACCGCATGACGCAGATCGAGATGGCAATTACATCGGGCCGCCTTTCTGAAGCGGATGTGTGCCATATCGTCGAGCCATGGGTCCACCGGCTCAATCGATGGGTGGAGGATGACGGCCTGACTCGAAATTTTCGGATTTACCTGTGGTTCGAACATAAAGTAGCAGTACGTCGATTATTTCGTCGCTTCGGCGATGGGATGCAGGTTCGCCAAAAAGAGTGGCTCGCTTTCTGTGCCGAGTACGACGTCGATCCTCATTGCCTAATTGCAGCGGGCCTGACTGAGATCTGAGCGCCGTGATCCCAAAGCCGGACGTTGGAGCTGGCTCAGTGGCGTCTCACTTGCCGACATCTATTCATGCCTCTCCTAGGCTTAACAGCTTGCCCTGACGGCGAAATTTCCGCTTTAAAGCGCAGCCAGTGCTAGCTTTGCCATCTCAAAGTGGGAGCAGAGTTTGCCGATTATCGCCAGTCGCCGCGCAATCCTCGGTGCGGGCCTTACCGCGATCGAGCGGCCCGCGCTCGCCGCCAGGGCGGACGAGCCCGACCTGATCGTCCGCAACGCCTGCATCCATACCGTCGACGACGGCCGCCCGAGCGCGACGACGCTCGCGGTGCGCGATGGCCGCTTCGTGGCCGTAGGCGGCGACGAGGTCGCCGGGCTCGCGGGCAAGGCGACGCGGACGATCGACGCGAAGGGCATGACGATCGTCCCCGGCTTCATCGACTGCCACAACCACGCGAGCGGCGACGTGCTTCTATACGAGGTGCTCGTCGGCAATCCGTTCGACGTCGAGTTTGTCACGATCGCGTCGATCGTCGACAAGCTTAGGACCCGCGCCGCGGTGACGCCGCCAGGGCAATGGATCGACGGCTTTTTCTACGACGATACCAAGGTCAAGGACGGCCGTCTGCTGACCGCCGCCGATCTCGACGCGGTGTCGCGTGTCCACCCCGTCTGGGTCCACCACCGCGGCGGGCACACTGGCTTCTTCAACAGCTTTGCGCTCAGGCGGCCTCGGCGCTCATCGGCGGCGCGATCGGAAAGAGGCTGTCGACGACTACACGCGCTGCGCGGCGCGGCGGCGATGGCCGCGGCGCGCTGTTGGCCGTGGCCGAGGCCTATCTCGCCTTCGCGGCACGAAGGCCGACGCTCTACGAGGCGATGTTCACGATGCCGACCGGACTCCGCTTCGCCGACACCGACACCAGGGCCGAGCTGAGGGACGCCTTCGCGGCACTGGCCGAGGTCGTTCCCTCGCGCGGCGACGTGGACCTTGCGACCGAGACGCTGTGGGCGGCACTCCACGGGCTGGCCCAGCTCGAGGCTTCCGGTAGAATCAGGCTTGGCGCCAGACACGACCGTGTGCGGCTCGTGGTCGAGGCCTTTTTGCGGCTCTGACCCTCAGAACTTGCTGTTGACGTTCTTCCACTCGGAGGAGTTCGGTAGGTGCAGGCGGTAAGCCTAATCGTCGGGACAGTGGCTGGATGGTAGAATCACTGTCTGTCGAACACAAAAGTGGATTCGGCACCCCCTTCTCGCATTTGCCGATAGACGATTTCTGCACCCGACTGCTGGGCTGCGGCCGACATCGTGTTCATGCAGCCGCCGCCGTAGGGGCAGGGTGGCATGGTGCCGCGAAGTTCGACGCGAATGCCCTTGCGCAGCGTCAAGCGGCGAAGCGCCTTCTGCTCGGTGTGCCCGAGCTGATGTGCCCTGAAGTCCTCGGGATATTGCGCGGCCATCCCGCCCTCACTCGCTTCCCACCAGCTCGCGACTTCGTGCCCGTCCTCCTCGACGACGACTTGCAGGATGTGTCCTTGCGGACCGACGACCGCCTGAGCTTCCTCGAAGGTGGCGAACGCTGGGCCGATAGGGTGGGCGAGATCGTGGACTTGGACCGGAAGACCGTTGGGGCCCAGGTTGACCGATGTCGGTACATGCGTTGCGGTCGCGGCGGCAGCAGCTTCGGCCTCGTGCGCCGCGGCAGCCTCGTCGGCCTTGGCGCTGAGTTCGGGCAGCGAGTTGCACGGCGACTCGTCGGAATGTCGGCACCAGGTGTCGGTGCCGGTCTCGCGGTCGTAGGTGTGGACCTCGCCATCGGCGTTGCGGGTCGTCGTCAGCTCGGCGTCGTATTCCGCGCTGGCCGGTCGGTGCAGTCGTCCCGGCTTGGCCACCGCCACTTCCAGCTCGGCGATCTCGCTCTCGACGGTTTTTGCGGCGGTGCCAGTGGCGCGCGCGACCTCCCGAGCGAAGGTGGCCTCGGCCGCTCCTACCGCCCGTGCTTCGGTCCGCGCCACGGCACCGCCGGCGAAGGTCAAGGCCTCGCGTTCGCTCGCCGCGACCCCGGTCAGGTCGCCGGCGTCGACCAGAGCGCCGGCGGCCGTGAGGATGATACTGCCGACCATCGACGAGGGTCCGGTCGACGACATCTTCTGCTCGTGCAGCATCGACTGGTCGGCGTTGTCGCTGAAGGTCTTGGCCAAGGCGACGCCGCCGACCACGGCGCGCATGATCGGCCCCGCCGGCGGCGGCACGAAGCCGACGACGAAGCTGATGACATCCCACAGATCGCCCCAGAAGGTCGTTGGTGACGCCCCCTCCCTGACGATCGCGTCGATGATCTGATCGACCGGCGAGCTGGCGGCGACCCCGAGCTGCGCCTTCTCCAGCGCAACGATCCGGTCGGCCTTGAACACGAACTCGCGGTCTTTCTCCAGCCGCCGCCGGGTATCCTCAATCCTGCGGCTGGCATCGGCGAGACCGTTCGCCAGCATCGCTTGCGCCTGGTCGGCGTGGCTGGCGAGGAGCGTCGGGGCGTCGACGCCCTGAACGCCGTCGAGATGGATGTTCCACCTGCCCAGCAGCCGCTGCAGCCGCACACCGCTCGCCGCGATGCGCGCCTCGGCCGCGGCGCGGGCCTCGCGCGCCTGCTCCTGAGCGGGCATTTGCGAATAGCTACCCGCCCCCGCGCCGTCTTTGGCGCGGGCAGCGGCATTGTCGCGGGCGAGAGCCGCGTCGACGTCAGCAATCCGTTTCCGCTGGCCCGCAATCGCTGCCTGCGTCGCCTTGACATCCTTATCCTGCCGCGCCTGATCGAGCGCCTGGCCGAGATAGCCGTAGCCGATGCCCCGATCCCATGTGCCGATGTAGGTCCGCTGCACCTTGAAGATCGTCGCCGCCGCCTCGTTCAACATACCCTCGGCGGTCGCGTGCAACTCGCTCTCGAGCCCCTCGGCGAAAGCGTCGAACGTCGCGTCCAGATCGGCCTGGTTGTCGAACTGCCCCCAACTGAAGAGGTTCTTGCGATTGGCCTGCGCGGTCCACGAAACATCCCGTTCGTAGCTCTCGCCCTTGGCCCGCGTGACCGCGATCTGGCGGACTTCGTTGTTGACCGTTGCCAACCGCCTGGCCAACGCCAGCAGCCGGGAGCGTCCGGCGACCGCCGTCCGCTCGTCGGCCTGCCGCCGGCCGACGAGGGACAGCGCCGCGTCCTCCGCGTCGCCGGGGACGCCGGCGGTGCCGGCCACTCGGGCGTTCACGGCGTCCCGGTGTTCGAGCAGCAACTCGTTCTCGCTGACATGATAACGCGTCAGGATCCGCGCGACGTTATCTTCTTCGGCCGGATCGGCGTCCGCCTTCGAATGCGAGTCGCGGCTGGCGGCAATGAAGTCGCGCACGTACACCGGCACGACGACGACAGTCATGTGCTCGGCGGAGGGACCATGCCAGACGAAGTTGTGCAGCGGCCTTCCCCGTTCCGACGTCCCGGCATAGTGGTTGAACCTAGGGTTTTCCTGTACGGCCGTCCGGCTCAGCGCATAGTCTCCGGGTTCGAGCTTGTTCTGGTCGAAATCGATGATCTTGCTCGTCCCGTCGGCGAAGTAGGCTTTACCTGACTTGGCGCCTTCGGTGACGACGATCCTGACGATCTCGCCGCGGTCCGGCTGGTTGGCCAGCGGCGTGGCGATCTGGCGCGGCTGGCGGCGGACGACGGGGTCGCCGTCACCCTGCTGGGCCACGTGGGCGAGTTCGTGGGCGAGCAGCCTCCGGTCGCCGGCGCATGTCTCGGGCGCGAAGCCGCCGTCGGCGACGACGATGTCGCGGCCTACGGTGTAGGCGGCTGCGTCAACCGCCTGCGCCGAGGCGGCCGCATGGCTGCCGCGATGTAGGCGCACACTCGCGAAATCGCGGCCGAAGCTGCGCTCCATCTGGCGGCGGGTGTCGGGCGGAAGAGCTGTGCCGGGCGACCGCAGGACCTCGGCGACGATCGGCGGAGTGGGCCTTAGCGCGCCTCCGAGGCGACCTGGCGTACCGCCCGCAGGAAGTCCTTGCCGTTCGGGGATACCTTTCGCCACCGCTCCGCGCCGCAGCCACGCCGGCTCATCGCGTGGGTCTCGGCCTGAGCGACCGACGCGCGACGGCGCAGACGAGACTGGGCCCGGCGCCTCGCCGCGCATGATGTGATCGGCGATCGCGTCGGCCTCTCGCTCGAGCGGATCGTTCACCGCACCTAGCACCGGTTCGGTCATGATCGAACGCGGCGAAGCACAAGCTTGGCTGGAGCGATTGGCCGCTCCTTGGCCCGTCCGCTGTGAGGATCGATCGGACGAACTTGCAATGAGCGCAGCAAACATGACCACGAACCCGCTGACAAGGCGATCGGCCTGCGTGTACCGATGCTAGCCTAGTCGCACGGCCGTCGGGGTCAAGTAGTCTGTTATTGTCGGTCGCCAGCGCGCAGAATGCGGGCGCCAGTCTGCCTTAACATGCATATCGGCTGCGCGGTGCTGCCGCTCTACCTGTTGCCCGCCGCCTGAGCTTACGGCAGATCCAGCTCACGAGCTGTGCATAGGACCGCAACCTGAAATCGGTGCTCAACCCGTCTCAGACACTCAGCGGCGCTTTTCTAGCGCTCTCAGAACCGAACATCGTTTCATACGAGTGCGTCGCCCTTCGATGGACCTTCAGACCAAGCTTCACTCGACATTTCACAAAATCTCCCACATGGCGGAGGTGGATGCCACCGCAACCAGCTAAGTTCACCGCAGCAACGACTACTATTCAAACAAAACAGTGTACGAGTACTAGGCAGTTGATAATAAGCGTCGCTACCCTCGCAATCGACGATGTTGCGTTTATAGACGTTCAGGATCAGCTCGTAGGCGCAGGACTCGGGAAACAGCGACCGCGCATCCACGACAGTCAACACCATGTTCCCGCCGTACCAGCGCGGCCGGGTCGCCCCCTGGGCGACGGCGTCGGCGTAGGTCGGTCCCTTTTCGTCGGCCCCGGCCGCAGCCAGCGTCGTGCCCGGCCCGATCGGGATGAGGGTGACCGGACCGCCAACGCCGTGCTGGAGGCTGAGCGTGTATTCGTCGAGGAATCCTTCGCCATCGCTGGCGGTCAGATCGACCTCGAACGAAAAGGCCTCGCCCGGCGCGAATCGCTGGATGCCGCACGGTTGCAACACGACCCCGTTGAACTTGATGGCTTTGATCGAGGCGTCGGGCCTGGTCTCGGCGGCGGTCGGATTGGCGAAGTACAGCGCGAAGTCGTTGTTGTTGTTCACCCCTTCCGCGTTCGGCTCGCCGCAGCCGGGCAATGACCCCCGCGCCGTCAATGTGCCGTCGGGATTGGCGGTATAGCCGACGACCCGGAACTCGTAGGCCCCGTCGCTGAAATAACCGGCCGACGTCATCACCGCCGTCACATCGACATTATAGGCCCAGCTTCGGCCGGTCATCACATTGCCCCAGTTGAACGGCGGGCTGCTCACGTCCTGGAAATGCTGACGCCCTTCGTAGACGGTCACCGCTTCACCGCCCGCCACCTTCGGGAGCGGCGGAAACGGTACCCAAATCCATTGATTTGGATAAGGCAAAGTCGCGTCGAAATATTGACGGATGAATTCCTGGGGCGCCGCGGTCGGAACGGGCGACCATACCTCACTACTTGGACAAGCGAGGGCGGGACGGTATTCGAGGCCGTAATGGTCGGCGACCGCGCTCGACCCGAACTGGCCCGAAATGTACACCGAACCGGTAAAGGGCCGGTCACGCGAGCCAGGGTCGGCGAGCCCGCCGAGCGCCGTATCGCAGGTCAGCCCGATCTCGCTCGCCGGAACGTCGCACGCCTGCGTGAATAGGAAGCAGCCACCTTCCGGCTGTCCCGTGTTCGGTGGGATCGTGCAGGCGTCGGGACTGGCGATGAGCGTGACGTTGAGGTGGGTCGGGATGTTGAGCCGGACGTCCCACACCGACTCGTCGACGATCACCTTGCCGAGGCCGCCGCAGGTCTGGGTCGCCTTGAAGATAATGTCGGGACCGCAGTCGAACCACGGCGTCCACGGCCACCACGGCCACAGGCGCAGACGCTCGAACTTAGGCACGTCGGGCAGGCTGGCGAGCAGCTTCTCGCGCAAAGCCGGCAGCGTGGCCGGCGTCAGCGCGCTGACCGACCCGACGGTGCGCCGCGCCGGGCCGCGTCCCGGCGGGTCCGGCTGCGGGTTGAAGTCGGCAAAGTGCAGCTGCAGGCGCGGGTCGGGCCGCGAGATGCGCAGGCCCGGGTTGAGCGCCAAGATCGGTTGAATCCGGTCGACCAACTCCGGGTCGAGGCGCCATTGGCGCAGGTCCCACCAGTACCAGGGCAGCCAGCCGCAGCACCAGGTGAAGCTGATTTCGAAATAACCGCTGGCATCGGTGATGGCCGAGCCCACCGCGGTCGACGACGACCACCACCAGAACCAGTTGACGTCGGAGGCGGTGACCTGTGCCCCGGGAACCGGATTGCCGTCGGTCCCGTAGAGATGCCCGGTGATGGTGAATTGCCGGCACCAGCGTCGCCACCACAGCCAGATGTGCGGTGCGACGACGATCGGATCGACGTGGTAGGAAGCGACGTCGCCACGCCCGGTCGGCCGGACGGTGACGGTCGGCGTATCGCGCCGAAAGAGATCCTCGGCCGACGCGTGCTCGGGGCCGACGGCGATGGTCACCGGTCCGCGCACGTCGAGGTCGAAGGTGGCTTCGCCGCGGCCGGAACCGACCACGACCAGCTCGCGGGTCTCCGGTCGTCCACGTCGCTGCTCCCTCCGCGCTGCTCTACCCCGGGCGTGTCGCGATCCACGTCGTTCCCCGGCCGATCGGACGAACCGCTCCGTTAACAATCGCGCGTCACGCCGCGGCCGGCGCGGCGGCGGTCTGAACGCCGTGGAAAAGCGTCCGCATCCGGCCGCCGAACCGCAAGTCGAGGACGAGGCAACCTCGACGACGGACCTTTGACATGTCGTCTGGCGATGACCTCGCCGCGTTGTCGACGATGTCGCTGGCCGAGCTGCGCGCGGCGTGGAGAAGGCAGTACAAGACCGACGCGCCGCGGAGCAGCGCCGACCTCCTCGCCCGGGCCTCCGCCGCGCGGCGAGCGAGGCGGGCGTCCACGGTTCTTTGAGCTGAAGGTCCGCAGTCGCAGGACGGTGCCAACAAGAGCGTCTCGATTGAGCGCCAGTTGCTCGCCGCGCCGCTACGGCCCATCGCGGTCACCTCGCCATCGTTCTTTCGGCGCTGCTGATCCAGCTAAGCTGCGGGCTCGTTTGCCCCGCCGGTCGGCCCGCCCCTGCCGCCCCTATACGCGCCTTATTGTCGCCCGATATTGAGTTTGGCGATGACTAACATAAGTTATACTTAACCCACATCATGATATACCTGTATACTAGATCAATATGTCTCGCAAACACTGTTTTTTGTACTGTCGAGAATCTTTACATTACCGATCCGTTACGGTTGGTTAAGCAATTGATAAAAAACACCTGACGTTGTTGGCATGGAATTTGCGTCGATCGATTTTGCGGAAGTCATTGGTTCTACGAAAGTATCGTCGAAAGCGTAACGAAGCGCGAGTTCTCGTACGTAAGGAAGCTTAAACATGTTTAGTAAAATCAACGTGGCTATCGCCCTTTTCGCGTCGACCACCGTCGCGCAAGCTTCGACGATTGCCGCTCAACGTGTGGCGCTCGATCTTGGTTAGGTCGCAGCGGGCTAGGTTCTGCTGGTAGATTTCGACGCTACCGCAGAGGATGGCGGAGGAGTCCCCGAACCGGCCGGCTGTTGATGATCACAGGCTTCGGGCTCGTCGGTCTCACGGCGCGTCGAGGGCGGCGCGACACGCCACCGGTCGTTCTGTGATCAACCTACAGCAGCAGGTCGTACTGGATATGAAAAAAAGGAAGCGGAACTATGGCGGACGCAATTTCTGAAGAACTGTCGGATGTCTTCCGGGACATTTTCGACGACAATGATCTGGTGGTTCATCGCCATACGTCGGCAAAGGACGTTGCCGGGTGGGATAGTCTCCGCCATCTTCGTCTCATCTTGGCTGTCGAGTGCGCCTACCGATTGCGACTGCCATCAACCAAGGTATCCGGGCTCAAGAATGTCGGCGAATTGGCCGATCTGATTGACCGCCTGCGGACGCGTGCGGCTTAACGTGGCGGGGCCCGCAGTATGAACCGCGATCACATCGAACATCTTAGATGGCTCCCTCTGCCGCCGGCGGATTTCCGTGCGCAGATCAGATTGGTTGATGCGACCGACGCGCCCGGTCGCCAGCTTCAGCGGCTGGCCGCCCATGCGCTCGGAATCAGCCAGCTGGAACGGCTGGCCGACAAGATCGACCGTTTGAGAGACGAGGGTCGCGACCTCGCGCCGCTTACGTGCTTCAGGCTCGGTCTGATCGGGAACGGTACGCTCGACTTCCTCGTTCCCGCGCTGATCGTTAGTGCCGCACGTCACGGGATCGTCTTGGAATGCGTTCGCGGCGCTTACGACCAAGTTCTGCAGGAAGCGCTTGATCCGTTTTCGGCAATCAATGCCGGAAAGCTCGACGCGGTGCTCGTCGCCGTCGATTACCGAGCGCTCCCTTTGCGCGAATGCCCCGGCGACCCGGTCGCAGCCGCCGAGAGCGTCGCCGCGACCCTCGATCAGCTCGCGATGATCCGGGGCGCGCTCGAGACCAACGGCGGCACGACGGTTATCCTGCAGACGCTGGTGCCACCGGTGGAGAGCCTGTTCGGCAATCTCGACGGGATGGTGCCGGGATCGGTGCAATCGCTCGTGGCGCAAATCAATGCCGGGCTGCTTGCGACCAGCGCAACGCGAAAGGAAATAATCCTAGATGTTGCTTCGCTTGCATCGACGCTGGGGATCGCCGAGTGGCACTCGCCGGCTCAATGGAACATGGCTAAGCTGCCGTTCGCCGACCGCTTCATTCCGATCTACGCCGAACACGTCGCCCGCATCCTCGCCGCGATGCGCGGGAAAAGCCGGCGGTGCCTAATCCTCGACCTCGATAACACCGTCTGGGGCGGGATCGTTGGCGACGACGGCCTGGAAGGGATCAAGACCGCCGAAGGAGACACGGAAGGAGAGGCTCATCTCGCCGTGCAGCGTCTCGCCATCGCGCTTCGCTCGCGCGGAGTGGTGCTGGCCGTATCGTCAAAGAACGAGGACGTGACCGCCCGGCTGCCGTTCCGCGAGCACCCCGAGATGCTACTGCGCGAGAACCATATCACCGTCTTTCAGGCGAATTGGAACGACAAGGCAACCAACATTACCGCGATCGCGAAAGAACTGTCCCTTGGCCTCGACGCGATGGTCTTCCTCGACGACAATCCGGCGGAGCGGGCGCTGGTCCGGCAAACGCTACCTGACGTCGCCGTGCCAGAATTGCCCGACGATCCCGCCATGTACGCTCGGGTCCTCGGAACCGCGGGCTATTTCGAGGCCCTCGCGTTTTCGGACGATGATATGAAGCGCGCCCAATTCTACGAAGGCAACGCCCGTCGCGTTGCCCTGCAGGCCCAGGTGGCAGACCTCGACGCCTATCTCGCTTCACTGGACATGCAGATCGTGTTCGAGCCGTTTGACAAGGTTGGCCGAGCGCGAATTGCGCAGTTGATCAACAAGTCCAACCAGTTCAACTTAACCACGCGCCGCTACAGCGAAGCGGAGGTCGCCGCGACGGAAGTAGACCCGCGCGCCTTCACCCTGCAGGTCCGGCTCGCCGATGCGGTCGGCGACAACGGCATGATCTGCGTCATCGTCTGTCGCGAGGCCAGTCCTTGCGTTTGGGACGTCGACACCTGGCTGATGAGCTGCCGCGTGCTCGGTCGGCGCGTCGAGCAGATGGTGTTACGCGAAATCATTCATCATGCCCGCGAGCACGGCATCGACCGCTTGATCGGCCGCTTCCTGCCGACCGGGCGCAACATGATGGTCCGCGACCATTATGCGAAGCTCGGCTTCACCATGGTCGACGAGGCTGCCGACGGCGCGACAACGTGGAGCCTCGACCTGCCGTTCGAGACGGATGCCGCGCCGATGACGGTGACCCGCAAGGGCTTCGAGATGGTGCTGGCGTGACCGGCCGCGACCTGCCGCCCCGCTGGAGACTCCCGCGACGCGATCTCTACATTCTGCCACTGATCGCCCTGCTGACGCTGCTGGTCATGAGCGGCGGCGCAGAGCTGATAGCGCGAGCCGCATATCCCGTTCAAATGGATATATCGTGCACGCTACACACCACGCGGGGCACTCGCTTCCGACCGATGTGCGTCGGGCTTAACAAGGCGGTCGACGGGCCGTGGGTCGAGAACCGGTTCAATGCCTGCGGTTATCGGACGGCGGAAAACTGTGCGGTGACGCCAGCGACGCGGCTGCGAGTCGCCGTCGTCGGCTCGTCGATCGCCCGTGGCCAAGGAGTGGCGTATGCCGATACCTTCTCCGCCCGAGCCAGCGCCGATCTAAGCCACGCCTGCGGGCAGACGGTCGATTTCCAGAACCTGGGCAACACCGCCGCCGACCTACTGCGGCTCGACAAGCGTATGGCGGAGGTGGTCGCAATCAAGTCGCGCGTCGTCATCATGCTTTTGACGCCGTACGACCTGCAACACCTCGACGACGTCGATATCTTAGTTCCCGGAGCGCATCTGCCCAAGCCCAAGCCCTTCGGTCTGGTCGACGTCATGGGGATGCTGCGTTCGTCGCACTTATTCGACGTCGGCCAGCACTATCTCTATCTCGACCCCGCCATTCAGGTCACCGCCTTCGTCCGCAACGGCGTCGACGACATGAACGGCTACGTCGTCGCCCCGCTGCCGCCGAAGTGGAAATCGCGCGTCGAGCAGATCGACGCCCTGCTCAAGAAGATGACCGCCGTGACCACGCCAGCAGGCATCAAAGTCGTCCTCGTCTACGTTCCGCGGCGCGTCCACGCTGTGCTTGAGATCCCGCGGTACGCCATCGCCAAGCTCGACGTCCACATCCTCGACCGCGAGCTGCAGGCGGCGGCGCACGCGAACGGGGCAGAGTTCATTGACACCACGCCGAATTTTGCCGCAGCGCGAAATTTCAACTCGTTGTTCTACATCGCCGACGGCCATCCCAGCGGCGACGGCCATGCTTTAATCGCCAAAGCGGTCGAGGCGCGGCTCCTCCAGATGCCGACATTCCAGTCCTGCCACGGCACCACGTTGGCCGCGCGATGACCGTGCCCTCCTTTCAGTTTCTAATCCTCGCGGTGCTGAGCGCCGTCGCCTTCAACTGTTTCAGCTCGCCGTGGTGGCGCGCGCTCATCCTGCTCGCGCTCAATCTCTTCTTTATTCACACCTTCACCAGCAAGCTCGTGCTCCTACTACCGTACGCGGGCTTTCTCCTCCTGGGGTATGTCGGCGTTCTCTTGCGCCGATTGAGGGCGCGATGGACGGCGTGGATCTTCCCGATCACAGTCCTGCTGGCTTTCGTCTGGCTGAAAAAATATCTTTTTATTCCCGACGGGCTTATGCTTCATTCGGTCTATCTGACGATCGGCTTGTCGTATGTCTTTTTTCGCGTCATGCACCTCGTCATCGATGGTTGGGAGGAGGTGCCGCGCGGAGCGACGGGGCTGCTGTCCTACGTCAACTACACGCTGAACTTCACCAGCCTGATCTCGGGCCCGATCCAGCGCTACGACGACTACCGGTCGTTCGAAAACGAACCCCTCCCGCTCGACCTGCCGATCATTGGCCGAGCTTGCGAACGCATCGTCGTCGGCTTCTTTAAGGTCTATATCGTCTCCAGCCTGCTCCACGGCTTACAGGCACATCATATCGCGGCGCTGGCCACGGCACAGGCGTTGCCGGCGCAAGTCTGGGAAGTGATGCTCGTGATCGGCATCTATCCGCTGTATCTGTATTTCAATTTCTCCGGCTATACTGACTTCGTTATTGGCTGTGCGCGCCTGTTCCGCATCGAGCTGCCGGAGAATTTTCGTGCGCCGTTCGCCGCGCTGAACTTCATCGACTTTTGGAGCCGTTGGCACATCACGCTATCGCGGTGGCTCAAGGACTATGTCTACAGCCCGCTGCTGCTGACCGCGATGCGCCGGATCCCGGCCCCAGAGGTGCTCCCGCTCCTTGCGATGGGCGCGTATTTCTTGACCTTCTTCCTCGTCGGTGCATGGCATGGACAAACGTCGGAATTTCTTATCTTCGGCCTGCTTCAGGGCGGAGGAGTCGCCGGCAACAAATTCTATCAGGAAGCAATCGCCGCGCGCTTGGGGCGTGACGGCTATGAACATCTGTCGAACAACCCGGTCTACATTGCCCTGTGTCGTGGCTTCACGTTCACTTGGTTTGCCTTTACTCTACTCTGGTTTTGGACTTCCTGGGCAAAGATGACGGCCTCAGTTGCTCACACGCAGGCGATGGCAGTGCCATTGTCGCTTGCTTTGCTCTTTTCCGCGGCGACGCTTGCGATGGGCATGGCTGCCATCTTCGCCAGATGTGCCTCTCGCGGTCGCGTGATCCTATCGCTATTAGCTTCGCGTTATGCCCGTACGGCGTATGCAACCGCAATGGCGACCGTGATCATCGTCTCGATTGTCGTTATCGCCGCACCGGCTCCCGAGATCGTGTACAAGGCTTTCTAACCCGGTACGCCGACGAAGGCTACGGCGGGTTCGCGGTGTGAGCGAGCAACAGCAAGGGGGCGCGGCGCTCGCCGCTCGATCTCTACATTGGCGAGAACCAACACGACGTCGTCGAAGCTGCTCTACAATGCCTCGCCGGTTACGCCCGAGGGGCTGGCGGTGTTGTCGGGCTTCGCACTCACCGGTCGCGAAGGCTGGGGATGCCGGCGAGCACCGCGATCAGCGCCGCGATCCTCTTGCGCGCCGACAACCTGTCCACCTCGCCGTGGCTGATCTACAATGCCGAACAACGTCGGCGGGACCACCACCTTCCGACTGACGGTCTCTAACATTGGTAAGATCAACGTCCTCGCCAGCACGTCGACGACGTCTGACGTAGTCAACATCAGCGTTGCTGGCGTTTGAACGCAAGCACCTGGCTCTGAATTTTCTTCTTGGTCGACATCAGCACTGGCGTCGCCAAGGTTTATCAAACGACGCGCCCATCGCTGCCAGGCAGCGACCAACGTCGGCACTTTCAACTGGTCGCATACGCTGCCGACGATGCTGGCGGCCGGCGGCACGTCCCTGCTCGGCCCGGCGTCCACCGCAATGGTAGGCGGGTTCGGCTATACGATGCTGTCGAACAGCTTCATCGACTGGTCGGTCGCGGCGAATCGCTCGGCGTTCAAGGACGGATGGAACAATCCATTCGCGCGGACGCCGTACAGCAGCATCGCCGGCACGGGCATCGCACCGTACCTCGAGGTTCACGGATCGAAGGGGAATCTTGATTACGGCGAGGCAAACCCCGCCAATCCGAAGACGCTGATGATCCAGAGTTGGCGCGCGCGGTGGATATTGAAGTGATCGACTGGATCGAGCTGCGTGATTTGCTTTGGAGTTGTGCTCACCCCTATTCGGGATATAAGAACGCTAGAGGCCTAGCTGTCGCTCGCTCACCCTTGCCGCTTACGCCAGCTGAGACGCCGCAGATGCAAGCAACGACGAGAAACGCCACAAACATTATTTTGGCAATAATCAACGCTACCAACGTTTTTACGCAATGATACCAACTCGATAAGGGTTATTTAAACCAACATCTTACGCTAGATCAAGCTGTCGGCTTAAAATAAAAATGCTGACGCCTTCCCCTATCACGACCTTGCGACCGAGTGATTAGCTGCGGAGTGTCCATGAACCTCAGGAACATAAAATCGCGCTCGGCCTTATCTTCCGATTGATTCACAGTCGCGGGGCGGTCGCCCCCCTGCTGACCGTCTATACATCGCCAGCGAACCTGCAGACGGCCAACGCGGCTCCCGACACGATCATCCGCGAAACCTAGTGTCGGCAATAGCCGCTTCTTCAGAACGACCAATCTGTATCTAACATGGTGCGGAACCGCCTTCGAAGAGCTTGGTGAGTTTCGACACGGAGAGTGCGATCACCGGTTACTTCAAGCTTTGTTCTGCTGTTCGTGCGCAAGCTACGCGCCTATTGCGGTGCGGGGAAATAGACTTTCAGGTCGAGAGGTGGAAGTGTGTGCCCGCCTGGTATCGCGTATATGCGGCTAGAACGAGTTGAGGGTTTGTTTCACCGTTGGCGACGTCAGGCGATCAAGGCCAGCACTGGGATGTAGGTTCGGCGTGCAAGTCTTACGTTTCCGCTTGCCACGACTGCGGCGATGTCCGCGCCCAGCACAAATGGCAAGCGCGCTAACGCCATTCAGATCTGCGGGGCCGAACGCGTAATTCTCAGGCGCGTAGCTGCCGACGGGCCATGCGTGAGAAAGGGCAATTACGCCTCCTAAACGGCCGTGAGCAGAAAGGCTGCTATCCCCCCCCCCCC
>NZ_CAHJWW010000015.1 GCF_903643035.1 Sphingomonas bacterium
CGCGCTCGCCGCGCTCCGCCCGGCGGTGGTCGCGGCGACGTCGCTGTTCGCCGACGGCGACCTCGCGCCGGCCGAGGCGATGATTCGTGACACGCTGCGGCGCGACGGCGACGACGTCGAGGCGATGCGCCTGCTCGCCAAGATCGGCATGGCGCGCGACGTCCTCGACGACGCCGAGACCCTGCTCGCCGCCGCCGTCGCCCGCGCCCCCGACCACCGCGCGCTCCGCTTCGACTATGCTCAGTGCCTGGTCCAGCGGCACAAATATGCCGCCGCCAAGGGCGAGATCGACCGGCTGCGCGCGGCCGTTCCGGAGCACGCCGGCTACCGCTCGCTAGCGGCCAGTGCCGCCGTCGGGCTCGGCGACAACAACGAGGCGATTTCCCTCTACCACGGCCTGCTCGCCGAGACCCCCGACGCGCCCGATCTCAATCTCTACCTCGGCCATGCGCTCAAGACGGTGAGCCGCCTGCCCGAAGCGATCGCCGCCTACCGCACCGCCGCCGCCGCCCGGCCCGACTTCGGCGACGCGTGGTGGAGCCTCGCCAACCTCAAGACCTACCGCTTCAGCGATGCCGAGGTCGCGGCCATGCAGGCCGCCGAAGCCTCGCCGGCCACGGCCGCCGACGACCGCGTCCACCTCGCTTTCGCCCTCGGCAAAGCGTTCGAGGACCGCGGCGACGCGACTACGTCGTGGCCTTTCTACGTTCGCGGCAACGCCCTCAAGGCCGAGGCCAGCCGATACCGCCCCGAACTGCTCGAGGCCAACACCGCCGCGCAAAAGACGGTGTGCACCCCGGCCTTCTTCGCCGCCCGCGCCGGCTGGGGCGACCCGGCCCCTGACCCGATCTTCGTCGTCGGCCTGCCGCGGTCGGGATCGACCCTGATCGAGCAGATCCTCGCGTCGCACCCGCGGGTCGACGGGACGCAGGAGCTGGCCGAAGTCCAGCGCACCGTTCTAACGCTCCAGGGTCGCGACCCCGACCTCGACCAGCCGCGCTACCCAGCCGTCCTCGCCGACCTGACCGCGGCCGACGCGGCCCGGCTCGGCGCGGCCTATCTCGCCGACACCCGCGTCTACCGGACGGACAGGCCGCGCTTCATCGACAAGATGCCGAACAATTTCCGTCACCTCGGCCTCATCCACCTGATGCTGCCGAGCGCGACGATCATCGACGCGCGCCGCGAGCCGATGGCGTGCTGTTTCAGCAACCTCAAGCAGCTGTTCGCCCACGGCCAGGAGTTCAGCTATTCAATTCCGCACATCGCCCGCTACTACCGCACCTACCTCGACCTGATGGAGCACTGGGATGCGGCGCTGCCCGGCCGCGTGCTGCGCGTCCACCACGAAGACGTGGTCGACGACCTCGTAGGCAGCGTGCGGCGTATCCTAGACCACTGCCGCCTGCCGTTCGACCCGGCGTGCGTCGCCTTTCACAAGTCTACGCGCAGCGTCCGCACGCCAAGTGCGGAACAGGTCCGACAGCCGATCTTTCGCGACAGTCTCGACCAGTGGCGCAACTTTACGATCGAGCTTGAGCCACTGCGTCGTGCGCTGGGCGACGCCGGCACGAGATACGTCAGGTGAGACGCTGGTCTAAGTTAGTGTCTCGAACGGCTACGAAGGGATGATTGTTGTAGAGGTAGACACAATTGACGACGGCTGACCAGAAATCGGCCCATCGTCGGTGTGCTGTGACATTCAGCGCCAAGACCGGCCTCCCGCAAACAAACGCCCGTTCATTCGGTACCGCGGCGGAACGGGCAGCTCACTAACAGCCCCCAGATGACCTACGTAGCAGCTACACGTTCAGTCGCGGCTGTTTGCCCTGACTAAGACTGGTATGGGGGATCAAGGCCAGCGGGAGAGAAACATTGTGACGACAGCACGCAGCGGCTTCGACCGTCGAGCCGTCATCAACGGCCTGGCGACTACCGCCGTCGCGCTTGGTTTCCCGGCTGGCGTTAGTGGTACTGCGGTGCCCCTTGCCCGAGTGCGCCCGGGGGACGCCGGCTGGCCGGTGGCGGACGAGTGGGCGGCGCTCGGGCGCGAGGTCGGCGACCGCTTGGCAGCGGTAACGCTCCCCGACCTGGCTCCGGCGGAAGCGACGACTCTCCTCAAGAACCCTTACTATATCCGCGACCAAGCGGGGCTCACTCAGTCGTCGGGCTATCTCGACGGCTGGCGCTCGACCCCGAGCGCCTATGTCGTCCGCGCGCGTGACGCGGCCGATGTCGCCGCCGCCATTCGGTTCGCCGCGCGCCACCGGCTAAGGCTCGTCGTCAAGGGCGGCGGACACAGCTATCTTGGTGGGTCGAACGCGTCCAACTCTCTCCTTATCTGGACGCGCGATCTCGAAGATATCGCGCTCCACGACACCTTCGTCCCTGCCGGCACCGGCGCAGCGCCGGTACCCGCCGTGTCGGTCGGTGCCGGGTGCATCTGGCATGACGTTTACGACCGTGTGACGACCAAGGGCGGCCGCTACGTTCAGGGCGGCGGCTGCGTCACCGTCGGCGTTGCAGGACTAGTGCAGGGCGGCGGTTTTGGCAGCTTCTCGAAGGCGTTTGGACTGGCGGCCGCCAACCTGCTCGAGGCCGAGATCGTCACTGCCGACGGCCGCGTTCGCACGGTCAATGCTGCGAACGACTCCGACCTGTTCTGGGCGTTGAAGGGCGGAGGCGGTGGCACGTGGGGCGTTATCACAAGGCTGACGCTAGCGACGCACGATCTGCCGATGACTGCCGGCGTCGTCCGCTGGCGGGTTCATGCGACGTCGGACGCTGCGTTTCGCGACCTCGTCACCGCATTCGTCGCGCTCTATGCCGCGCGGCTGATGACGCCGCACTGGGGCGAGCAGGTGCGGCTGATGACTCGGCGGCGGTTTGAGGTGAACATGCTGTTCCAGGGAATCGAAGAGGCAACGGCCGCGGCCGCTTGGGCCGATCTCAACGCTCTCGTCGCGGCACGGCCAGCCGACTTCGTCGTCGACGAGCCTCTGACCTTCGCCGCACTGCCGATGCGCCACCTGTGGAACGGCGACTTCGTCGCTGCGCACATGCCCGGCGCGGTCGTTCGAGACCCCCGGGCGGGGGCGAACCCGGCGCATTGGTGGTGGGCCGGCAACACCGCCGAGGTCGCGGCGTTCTGGCACGGCTACGAGTCGCTATGGCTGCCCGCCGCGCTGCTCGATCCAACCGCTCAAGGCCGACTGGTCGACGCTTGGATCGCGTCGGCGCAACACTGGTCGGCTGCCTTCCACTTTAACAAAGGGCTGGCCGGCGGTGCAGCGACCGCGCGTGCCGCATCGACGGCGACGGCGATGAACCCACAGGTGCTCGACGCCTTTGCGCTCGTCATCGTTGCGATGGACGGCGACCCGGCCTATCCTGGCTTCACCGCGGTCGACATCGCCGACGCGCGCGATGACCGCAGGCGCATTGCCGCGGCGATGGCCGATTTGCGTCACATCGTACCCGACGGCGGCAGTTATCTGTCCGAATGCAACTTCGCTTTGGCCGACTGGCAGCGCGCGTGCTGGGGCGAACACGCGTTAAGGCTCGAAGCGATCAAGGCGCACTACGATCCCGGCGGCCTCTTCCTTGTCCATCACGGGATAGGTTCGGCGCGCAGTGCGTGATCTAGAAGTTATAGCTTCAGGCTGAATGGAAGGTTCGAAAAGCTCAATAACTAAGCGTACCCGGCAGCCAAAGCCGAACTGACCCCAGAAATGGACGCTGAGGCGCGCCCGGTGCGTGCCCAGGAGCGGGCGTTTTTTCACCTTGGGCGTCAGCACGTTCCCGCTCGAAGCGCATGGCTCACGTCGGGGCTGGTTGGGCTTCGGCACGGCCGGCAAGCGGCGTTTGCCATCCTCTCCCTCGGCGGCATGCTCATCGTCCCCGTCTCACTTCTGATTAGACGCGGGCTGCTTGATGCGGGCAGACCGGCGTTCGGCAACCCGCTGGAGCGGCTCGGCCTGGAGAGTACGGCAGTGCTGTTCGCGGGCATCCTGATCGCCTTCGCCCTGCTGCGCGGCGCGCCGGACCTCGCCTTCCCCGCTCTCGCCGTCGCGGTTTGCACCTCGCACCGCTGCCGGTCACGCCGGTGCTCTCGTTGGCATCGTCGAGAGCATATTCTCGCCCGTGCTATTGCTCCGCTGGAAGCGGCGCGGTCGATTTTAAGCGTCAGCGAGAGGCAAGCCTTCGTATTCGACCCCAGAAGCGGACGTTCGGGTCTGCATCCTGCCGTCTCAACTCCGGCCATTCATTCAGCTAAGCATGAAGTAACCTATCAAACCTCCACGATGGGAGCGCCGGTAGGTCGCTGAGTGTAGACGCATCACCGCTTAGGGAATTGCTGATCATCGCCGCGGCGGTCAGGGCTGCAGCCTCGACTTCATGGTCGTTAAGGGGCTGCCGCCAGCGAGGGAGAACCGGAGAAGCAGTTCATCCGCCAAGTACGGTGGAGCCGAACTCGTCGACGGCGAGATAGCCCGTCATTCGCCCCGCTACGGTCTGTGAGACCCGATCCGCCGATACGCTACGCCGAGCTTGCCTAAGCCGCTGACCAACTCCGTCACATGCTCAACGCCGCTTTAAGCAGCACGATGTTCTATTACATCGGATGTGAGAAGCTCACGGATAGTGGCGACAAGTGCTTATTTCAGAGACGCAATTTAATGCTCGTCTGCGGCTATACCCATCGCTGCTCGTAAAGCGACCATCGTCATTCTTGACAGTTTGGCGGCGCGCGCTTCCGGAACGCCGAACATGCACAGCGCGAGCTTCGACGAGCGATGCGCCTTCTGCCGGGACAGGTCGCCGATCAGCATGGCTTGCGTCACCGCGAGCATCATCGCGTGCACGGCGGTCACCCCCGCCTCGAGATCGTCGATCCGGAACGTGCCGTTGTCGATGCCGATCTGCAGGCCGACGCGGGCGTGCGGGCGCATAAGCCGATCGAACATACGGAACAGCGGTTCGAGCTGAAGGATGAACGCTGCCCATGCATAGTCGCGTTCCGCCCGGTCGATCAGCCGCCGATAGACGAAGCACAGACTGGCGGCACTATCGGACGAGGAGACGACTGCCGCCTCCATCTCCTTGCCGAAGGCGTCGACACGGCTGAGGAAGACGGCGCGGGCAAGGTTCTCCTTGCCGCTGAAATGATTGTAGAACGAGCCGACGCCGACGCCGGCCGCCTCGATGATGTCGACGATCCGGCTGGTCTCGAACCCTTTCGAACCCATCGCGGAATAAGCGGCGTCGAGCAATCGCTGACGCACGCTGACCTGCTTCGTCATCCTTACCCCCAATACTGCTCCGACCGTTACGAACGGGGGGTGCCCGAGGGTGCCGGTCTGCGGTACGGCCATGGCCTCGTCAATCCGGCCGTGCACGAACAGGCTTGACGGCGGCGCTTCGTTGGCTGAATATTAATTCAACAAGGCGTTTGGCGGTGGACCAGGCAGAGGGAGGGAAGCGGTGACGTTCATTCGCAACGCGTGGTACGCCGCGGCGCGGATCGACGAGGTGAGCGAGGTTCCGCTGGCGCGAACGTATCTCGGGCTGCCGGTCGTCCTCTTCCGCAACTTCGACGGCGAGATCGGCGCGTTGCTGGATGCGTGCCCCCATCGCGGTGTGCCGTTGAGCCTGGGAGAGGTCCGCGACGGGCTGATCCGCTGCCACTATCACGCAATGATGTTCGACGTCGGCGGCGTCTGCCGGTTCAATCCCCACGTCAAAGGACCGCCCGATCGCTTGCGGGGCCGGAGCTTTCCGACGGTCGAGCGGCACGACTTCGTCTGGATCTGGATGGGCGACGAGGCCCTGGCCGATCCAACGCAGATCGTCGACTACAGCCTATTCGGACCACAGTCTGACTATACCATGGCTACCGCTATCTGCGTGTCGAGGCCGACTACCGGCTGGTCATCGACAACCTGATGGGCCTGGCGCACGCCGAATTCGTCCATCCCGAGACCGTCGGCAGTCCCGGCGCTACCGCCGTCGAACAGGCCGAGGTCATGCGTTACGGCGACGTCATCACCGTGCGGACGCTGTGGCCCGACCTGCCGCCGAACGGCGTCAACCGGCCGATCTGGACCGAAACCGCGCACGTCGACGCGTGGCAGGACATGACGTGGCGGGCGCCAAGCAACCTTTATCTCGACCTAGGCATCAACGCTCCCGGCAAGACCCGGGCCGACGGCATCCATACGCCGAGCGCCCACATCCTGACGCCGGAGACGGAGCGGAGCACGCATTACTTCTGGTGCTTCGCGCGTCAGTTCGCGCCGGGCGACCCGGCCGTGACCGACGGCATCAAGGCCGTGGTCAACCGCGCCTTCGGCACGGAGGATCGCCCGATCCTTGAGGCGGCACAGCGCGCGATCGACGCCACCGGTATCCGGCTGCTCAACCTGACGGTCGGCGACGCCGGGTCGGCGCAGGTGCGGCGGCGGATCGAACGGATGATCGCGGCGGAAGCCGATCATCGAGCATGGAACCGGCCAACGCGCCGTCACGCGCCGCGGCGGCGGCATGACGGCCATGCCCGGCCGGCCGGCACCCGCCGCGCGGAGGCCGTTCGAAATCGGGTTCTACACGCTCAGCGAACTCACCACCGATCCGGCGACCGGCCGGCGGGTCGGAGCCCGGCAGCGGATCGACGAGACGATCGCCGTAGCCAAATTGGCCGACGAGGCCGGCCTCGACGTCTTCGGCCTCGGCGAGCACCGCCGGCTCGACTATGCGGTGCCGTCGCCGATGGTCGTTCTCGCGGCGATCGCGGAGGTGACCACGCGCATCCGCCTGTCGACCGCAGTGACCGTCCTCGGTGCCACCGATCCGGTCCGGTTGTACGAAGACGCCGCAACGCTCAACCTAGTGTCGGCAGGCCGCGCCGAGCTGATGCTGGGTCGCGGGGCCTTCGCCGAGCCCTTCGCGCTCGCCGGCATCGCCAACCAGAACTATGATTCGTCGTTCATCGAGAATTACCAACTGTTCGAACAGCTGCAGAGCCGTGATCGCGTGACCTGGTCGGGTTCGACGCGGCCGCCGCTGCGGTATGCCGAAATCGCGCCGCGGCCGGTGCAGTCGCGGATACCGGCCTGGATCGCAGTCGGCGGCTCGGCGGCGAGCGCCCAGCGCGCGGGACATCTCGGTGCGCGGATGATGCTTGCCGCCCTCGGCGGTCCCGCGTCGAACGCCGTCGCAACCGTCGCTGCCTACCGTGCGGCCGGAGCCGCCGCCGGACATCCGCCCAATCGCCTTCGCGTCGGCCTCGCCACTCACGCCTATGTCGGCCAGACTGCGCAGAGCGCGCGGAACGAGTTTTATCCCGCCTACACGCGCTACTGGGCTGAAGCGCTCGGCTCGCCCGCGCCGCTCGCGGGGATCTCGCGCCGCGACCTCGACCGGCTGACCACGCGCGACGCCGTGCTGATGGTTGGCTCCCCGGCCGAGATCGTCGACAAGATCCTGTACCAGCACGCGCTGCTCGACCATAACCGCTATCTCGCCCAACTCGACATCGGTGCCCAGCCGTTCGCGCAGGTAGCGCGGACGATCGAACGTCTCGCGACCGAGGTGGCGCCGCAGGTCAGGACGGCCGTGGCGGCGGCGAGATCGGAGACGGCCGCAGCGCCTCGCGGCGAGGCGGCAATGGTCGCGACCTGAATCAATTACCTCTGTTTATCGCGTCGGCCACAGCTGGGCCCAACGGAGATCGTTACCGAATGATTAAACAGTCCTTACTGACGGTCGCGGCGCTGTCCGTCACGCCGGCTTCGGCGCAGGAGTTCAAGCCCTCGACCCTGGTCATTCATCCGATCCGGGGCGGGGCCTACTGGCTCAGCGGCGGCGTCGCCAATCGGGCTTCGTCGTTGGCGACAAGGGCGTCATCGTCTTCGACACACAGGTCAGCGTGCCCGATGCGCGGACCGCCCTGGCCGAGATCGCCAAGGCCACGTCCAAGCCGGTCGACGCCGTCGTCGTCTCGCACGGCGATCCCGACCACATTGGCGGCCTCGCCGCCTATCCCACCGCCGCGGCGGTGATTGGACACGAGGGAACAGTGTCGTACGTCGCCGCCGCCGTTCAGGACGCGGCGAACGGCGGGCGGTGTTCGGACCGCTGTACCAGGATCTGGTCAGGCACCGGCCGACGCGGACCATCTTCAACACCGAGACGATCGATCTCGACGGTGTTCGCTTGACCCTCCTCCATGTCGCGCCGGCGCACACCAACGGTGACCTCGTCGTCTACCTGCCCAGGCAAAAGGTGGTGTTCGGCGGCGATGTCCTGCTGACCAGCCAGCGCCTGCCGGTCATCCATTACGGCGGCACGTCGCTCGGCTGGATCGCGACGATGAAGGCGATGCTCGCGCTCGGCGCCGACACCTACATCCCGGGCCACGGCCGCGTCGAGCCCAAGGCTAAGCTCGAGGACCGGCTGCGCGACGTCGAGCAGGTGCGCAACCAGATCAAGGCGATGACCGAGGCGGGCAAGCCGCTTGCCGAGATCGAAGCCGCCATCCCTGAGCCGAAGGCCCCGTTCCCGAGCTTCGTCGCGACCGTCTACCGCGAGCTGACCACCGGCTACCCCGCGGCAGTTGCGCCGTGGGCCAACCTCGTCAAGCCGTGAACGCCTATAGGATGGTCACACCATATCGCCACGTGCTGCTGTCGCTGACGGCCATAGTCTGGCCTGTCGTGGCATTCGGCCAAAGCCATATGGTGGCCAGCCCCACGACACCGGAGAGGCTGAGCTGGTTCGGCGATCTGGCCGCACCCAATCTCAGCGGTGTCTGGGTCCGTGCCGCGACGGAGCCGTCGTCGGCCAGCACGGAGGGTTGGTTGCCGTGGCCACCGCCCCTGACGCCCACCTATGCCGAGAAGTGGCGGCAGCGGACCGCCGCCGCGGCCGCCGGCAAGCGCGACGACGATCCGGTCCGGACCTGCCAGCCGCCGGGGATGCCGCGCTTCGATACCGGCATGACCGGTCCGCTGCTGATCATCCAGACGCCGGGTCGCATTATGCTGTACCGCGACGGCGTGCCGGTCCGCCGCGTGTGGCTCGACGGCCGCCCGTTTCCGGAGGCGCGCAACCTCGAGAGCTTCTCGAACGGCAATGCGATGGGCCGGTACGAGGGCGGCGATCTGCTCGTCGAGGTTCGCGGCGTCCGCGATCAGCCGATCGACACAACCGGCGTGCCGCACAGCGAAGACCTCGTCATCGCCGAGCGCTTCCACCGCGTCGATGGCACGACGCTCAGACTAACCGTGACCCTGACCGATCCGACCGCCTATCCGCATCCGCTGACGACGACCGTGATCTACACGGCAAGTGCCGATCGGCTATGGGAGCCCAGTGAGTTCCTGTGCAAGCCTCTGGCCGATTACCACCCCGACGCGTTCGTCCACTGACCCTTGCCGAGGAGCCCAATGTGAAGACCTTGTCCCTGACCGTGCCGCTGCTCGGGCTGGTGCTGGCGGCACCGGCACTCGCCCATCACAGCTTCGCCATGTTCGACAAGGCGAAGGAGATCGAGCTGAAGAACGCGACGGTCAAGGACTGGCAGTGGACCAGCCCGCACACGTGGCTTTACCTGCTCGTGCCCAACGGGACGGCCAATCCCAACAAGTACAGTATCGAGGGCGGCAACCCTGGCCTGATGCGTCGCCAAGGCTTCGAGAAGGGATCACTGGCGCCAGGCGACAAGGTCACTGTTTACGTCTCGCCGCTGCTCTCGGGTGAGAAGGGCGGCGCGCTCAACGCGGTCCGGTTGCCCGACGGCAAGGTTCTCGGCGAGCGGATGAAGGCGCAGTAGTCGAGGGAGGACGGTCATGGACCAGCAGCTGGCCGACATCGTCGGAGCCGCGAGCCGCGCCGTTGCGAGCCCCGGCGACATCCGCGGCGCAGCGGCTGAGCGCGCACCGCGCTACGAGCTATTCCATGCCGCGGCGTCGATCTGCTCGCAGAAGGTGCGCGCCGTCCTGTTCCACCACGACATGCCCTTCGTCAGCCATAGTCTGAGCATCTTCCTCGGCCAGACGTACCTGCCCGACTATGTCCGCCTGCGGATGCGCGGCTGCGCCGAGTTCGGCGGTGCCCTGGTCGCGCATCACAGCGGCAGCACCTCGGCCGCCGCCGGCGGGTGCGACGGCGCCGTCGTGCCAACCCTGATCGACTGGCAGACCGGCGCGGTGATCGTCGATTCGAAGCGGATTTGCCTGCACCTCGACGAGCAGGTGGCCGACGCCGACCGGCTGCGGCCGACCGGCGACGCGGCCGCGATCGACGGCGACCTCGCCGTCGTCGACAACCTGCCCAACTACCAGATGCTAATGGGCCGCACCGTGAGCAACACGGAATCGTCGGACACCCGTGACGGTACCGGGGCCGCCCTGTCCGAACGCAAGGTCGCGCTGTGCGACCGCTACATCGCCGAGAACCCCGGCGACCCGACGTTGCTCGCGGCCTATACGGCCAAGCGGGCCAAGGAGCTGTCGGCGGCGCAGGAGCTGTTTTCGCCCGAGGCGATGCGCGCCGCCTATGCCCGGATCGAGGCGGCGCTCGACGGGCTTGACGATCGGCTCGCGGCGACCGCGACGGCGTGGCTCCACGGCGACCGGCTGACCATGGCGGACCTGTTCTGGGGCATCGAGCTGCTGCGCATCAAGAACACCGGTCTCGACCACTATTGGCAGGATGGCCGGCGGCCGCACGTCGCGCGCTTCGCGGCGGCGACCGAGCAGGTCGCGGCGATCCTAGCCGCCGTCATCGACTGGCCCGGCGCGCTGTTCTGAGTCGCCGCGGCTTGGGCCTCAGAAATGGACGCCGACGGTACCGCCGAACGTTCGCGGCGCGCCGGGGACGACGACGAAGTTGGTCGAGATCTGACCGGCGGCGAAGGTATATTCGTCGCCGAGGTTCTTGACCCACAGGCTCGCATCGTACCGCTTGCTCGCCGACGTCCGGCCGAGCGACAGGTCGACGATGTGATGCGGCGGGTCGATGACGCTGTCGTCGTTGGTCCGCGACGTGCTCGACGTGTAGTGATCATTGGCGCTGAACGAGAAGGCGCCGAGCCGCGTATCGTAACTATAGACGAAGCCGATCGACGCCGAGAACTCGGGCGCGTTCTGCGGCGTGAAGCCGGCGAGGTTGAACGGCGTGGTGTTGACCACCGAGCCGACCGTTATCCCGTTGATCACGCGGTTCGGCCCTTGGGTGACGCGCGTCGCGCCGGGATAGTCGACGTAGCGCGCGATCAGGTGCTCGAGCGTGCCGTTGATGGTCAGGCCGCGAAGGGGAACAGCACTAAAGTCGGCGTCGATGCCGTCGACCCGCTCGCTCGCGATGTTCTGCAGAAAGGCATTCCCCGGCGGGGCCGGCGGAGCGATCGAGCGGACCTGGACGTTCTTGTAGGTATAGTGGAAGTACGATCCGTTGAGCCGCAGCCGGCGATCCAATAGCTCGGTCTTGATGCCGCCTTCGGTCGCATACAGCAGCTCGGGATTGACCGGCGGGTTGCTGAACAGGTTGCCGTTGTACGCTCCCGACTTGAAGCCCAGGTTGTGCTGAACGTAGAGGTGAATGTCGTCGCCGATGTCCTGCTGCAGAACGCCGCGATAGGTCAGCCGATCGAAGTTCAGCTTGGTCGGGATGCCGGGCTGGAGCGTCGGCACGCCGTTGACGTTGGCGATGAAGGTTGCGCCGGGGAACAGCGCGTTGGTCGGCGGCAGGGCGACGACCGAGTTGGCGTAACCGGGCAGCGGCGTCAGCGTCCCGGTGAGCGCCTTGTCCTCGTTGGTGTAGCGCAGGCCAATGGTGACCTTGGTCGACGTGAAAAAGCGATAGGTGCCGTCACCGTAGATCGAGCCCGACCGCGTCGACGGGAAGCCGTCGCTCCGCGTCGGCGTCGCGCCGGCGCAGACCCCGCCGATGCAGGTGCCGATCGTATCAAGCCGTAGTTCGGTATGGTCGTCATAGTAGAACGCGCCGACGACCCAGTCGAAGCGTGAGTCGCTCTTGCGCGAGGTCAGCTGCAGTTCCTGGCTGAAGGTCTTGTTCTTCTCATAGAACATGTTGAACGCTGTCGGGAAGGCGAGCGAGCCGAGGATCGGCGAGCCGCCCTGGAAGGTGACGAGCGCGTGGCTCGCCTGGTAGCCGGTGATGCTCGACAGGGTGGCGAAGCCGAAGTCGTGCTCGGCCTTGAGGATGCCGATGTAGATGTTGGTCGGTCCCGATGGCACCTGACGCGAGGCGACGCGATAGTTGCCGAGGAACGGCAGTTGCCGAGGAACGGCGTGCCGTCGGAGCCGAGCGTGCCCGGCTCGACCTGATAGGCCGAGCCGATGTTGTGGTTGTTGTAATCGTAGATGAAGGTGGCGATGATCGTCGTCTTCGATCCCGGCCGCCACTTCAGCTTGCTCTCGATCCCGGTCTCGTCGGTACGCTGGACATCGGTACCGAGAAAGACGTTCCTCGACCAGCCGCGGCTCTGCTTCTGGTGGAACACGGCGACGTTAGCCGCGAGCGTATCGGTGATCGGCGTCGTCGCGTAGACGTTGGTCTGGACGTTGTCGTAGTTGGCATAGCCGACCGAAGCGTCGAGGTGACGCTCGCCCTCGTCGGGATCGTGGGTAATGACCGAGATCAGGCCGCCGGTAACTTTGCGGCCGTAGAGCGTGCCCTGCGGCCCCTTAAGCACTTCGATCCGGTCAATGTTGTTGAACGAATATATGCCGACCGCCGGATTAGCGAGGTAGAGGCCGTCGACATAGACCGCGACCTGCGCCTCGTTGTACCCGGTCGACGGCGATCCGATGCCGCGCAGGAACACGTTGTTGCCGCCCGACGGCACCGAGACCAGTCCCGAGGTCAGGGTGACGAGCTGATTGACGCCGGTGATGTTGAACGCCTTGAGGGTGTTTGCGGTGACCGCCTCGCTCGTCGCGGGCACAGTCTGCAAACTCGCCGAGCGACGCGTGGCGGTGACGATGATGTCCTCGACGCCGACTGGAACGGTGTCGGCGGTCGCCGCCGTTGTGGAGTCGGCCGGAACGCTCGCCGTCGTCGTTGCTGGCTGATCCGTGACGTCATCATGTCATCTGCTCCCCTTGGTTCATCCGCTTCTCCGAACGGCTCGATGAGTACGACGTCCGACTGTCCGCTACCGTGACGTGATCTCATCGTGACCGTCCGTGCCACTGCTCGGGCCGAAGCCGATCGCCGGCTACGCGGCAATCACACCAATCAGTGCTCTTTCGTGATTGAATATTCGTTCAGTTTTTATATCGCGGCAGCGACGTCACGTGCAAGGGGTAATGTCGACTGGGTAAGAACGGCCGAGTTCGACGGAATTCAAAGTGCGGGATCGAGGTTGCGCACCGCGGAAGCCGATCTCGTCGCTGCCCTTGAGGTCTGCCACCGTTCCCTCACCGCGCTTGGCGGAGCGCTCGCCGGCCGGCGGCTTGAACCATGATCCGCCGCGCACGACGCGCTCGTCGCACTTGCCGCCGGCGACCGCCGAACCGTCGATCGGCGCGCCGTCATAGGTCGCGCGCCAGCAGTCGGCGGTGAACTGCCAGACGTTGCCGGCCATGTCGTGCAGCCCGAAGGCGTTCGGCGGGAAGGACTCGACCGGCGATGTGTAGCCACAGCGGTCCGCACCTTTGGCCACCGGCGCGAAGGCCGCCTCGTCGGGTCCGTAGTTCGCGTTCTCGCGGCGGATGGCCGTGCCCCAGTAGAAGGGCATCCGGCTGCCCGCGCGGGCGGCATATTCCCATTCGGCTTCGGTCGGCAGGCGATACGGACCCGTTAACCCCCGCCGCGGCGCGGCCGATCTGCGCGTTGAGCCAAGCGACATAGGCGCCGGCATCGTCGAAGCTGACGCAGACGATCGGATCGCGGTCGGTCTGGGCAAAATTGGGATGCGCCCAGTCTTTTCCCCTGACGCGGACGAGCTGCGGTTCGACGAAGCTGGGATCGTAGATGCGGCAGTCGCCCGTCGCGGCTCGGCCGGTGGCGCTCACGAAGCGGCGATAATCGCCGACGGTGACGTCGTCGACGGCCATGGCGAACGGCCGAGCGATCGTCACGCTGTGTTGCGGCCCTTCGTTGGCGAAGCGTCCCGCTTCGTTGACCGGCGATCCCATCATGAAGGTGCTCGCTGGGACGACGACCATCGTCGGACAGTGCGGGCAATCACGAAAAATCGAGCCCGGCGGCGTCTCGGCGGCCGCGGCCGAGACCGACGACAGGAGGAACGAGAGAAGGATGACCGAACGCTGCATGACGATCCTTGCGCGGTCGCGCGTCGCGGAAACGGCCCGCGCTCGACACTAGAACTTGATGAAGCCGTCGGTGTTGCCCTTGTCGTCGACATTCGTCCGATTGTTCTCGAAGCACGAGCTGTCGTCGAGGACCTGCCAGCGCGGATCGGTCCGCCGCCGCCAGATATTGGTCGTCGTCACCGGCTCGGTGAAGGCGTCGTCGTCGAGCATCGTGATGTGAAAGTGCAGCCGGTCCTTGGCGACCCGCTGGATCGACCACATCAGGTGAAGCTTGTCGCTGTGCGGATTGATGAAATGATCGATCGACGTCTGCCGCGTGATGCCGACGGTGTCGACGAACAAGGTGTCGCCGACCCAATGGCCGATCGAATGTCCGCCGAAGCTGGGCTTGAGGTCCGTGGGGTGCGGCCGTCCGTCGGTCCAGATGACGTGCGGCATCGAGCTGTTGCTGAAGATCGTCACCTCGCCCGGCGTCTGCACGATCTCGTCGGGATAGACGCGCGCGACGAGGCCCCATACGATGCCGAACGGCAGGCACCGGGCGGTGGAGTCGGCCAGCTGACGCCCCGCCTTCGCCGCGGCAGCCCGGTCGGCGACGATCTTCCGGTACTCCGGCGTGTACGGCAGCGGATAGGGTGCCCAATAGGTCGGCGGCGACCCGTCGGCCGGTCCGCGATTGGGGGCGAAGGCGACTCCGGGAATGCCGGTCTCCGAGCCCAGCCAGACGCCCGAGATGTCGGGCACGGCAGGATCGCCGTCGAACGACACCCCCGGCGGCGGCCAGGTCGCCTCGGCCGGCGTGGCGGGAGCCGCCGTCACCATAGGGAGGAACAAGGCGGCACCGCGCAGGCAGGACCTTCTCGACACCTCAAGCGACATGAGCGACTCCCATGATTCATTCTACGACATGGCCGCGCCGGAAGAGAACCCGGCCGGCGGCAGCCAGTCGCTGCGGTCGGACAGGCGTCGGCGAATCAGAACTTGACCGATCCGCGCAGGCCATAGGTGCGCGGCGGGGTGGTGTAGGCGACGAGCACGCCGCCGAACGAGAACGGGACGGCGAGCAGGCGATCATTCTCGATGTCGCGGACGAAGCCCGCGACCGACCAGCGCCCGTTCGCAGGGCCGAAGAAAAGCTGCGCATTGGTCGTCCAGCTCGCCCGCTGTAGCTCGCCCTGCTGGTATTCGAAGCCTTCGTAGCGTGACGACTTATACTGGGTGTCGGCGCTGACGATGAACTGATAGTCGCCGACCGGGATCTTCTGCTCGGCCCCCAGGTTGAGCGTCCAGTTCGGCGAGTTGAACGCCGGCCGGCCGGCGCAGTTCACGTTGAGGAAGCCGGGCGTGGCCGCCGGCGATACCGCGCAGCCGGTGAGCGATTGGAGCGCGATCGGCACCTGGTAGGTGAAGAACTTGTTCTTGGCATCGAGATACTGGACGTCGGCGCTGAGCGTCGTCGTCGGCGTGACCAGTACACGTCCTTCGACTTCGACCCCCTTGATGTCGGCGCGCCCGACGTTCTGAACGATGCTGTTGGCGCGCGGCGGTACCGCAAGGTCCAAGCCCGAGTGGGCGACCTGCTCGTTGCGGTAATCCCAGTAAAACCCCTCGAGGTTTAGCTGCACCCGGTTGCCGAGGAACCGGTTCTTCGAGCCGATGGAGTAGGCCGTGATATATTCGGGCTGGAACGTCTCGAAGCCGACCGAAGTATTGAAGCCGCCCGAGCGGAAGCCGCTCTCAACGCTGGCGTAAAGGAGTGAGGCCGGTGCGACGTCGTACTCCACCGCCCCGCGATAGGTGACGCGCCCGGCACTGAGCCGCTGATTGAAGACGACATCGCTGCTGCGCGTTACGGTCGATCCTGGCGTCGGGTCGGCGATCGTGCCGGGTGCCGCGGGAATGGTGAACGGCAGTTGTCCCGCATAGAGGACGGCCGGCGGCAGGACGGTATTGGCGCAGGTGAACGGAATGGCGCAGCCGGCCGAGATCGAGAAGCTGTCGGCGACGAGCTGCTTGGCGTCGTGGGTGTAGCGCACCCCGCCGACGAGGCAGAGGCCGGAGGCGACGTGCGCGGTCAAGTGAACGAACGGCGCGTACGACTGCGTGTCGTAGCGGGTCGGGGCCAGCGAGAAGCTTTCGCTGCTGCCGAATGTCGTCGCGCTCGACGTCAGCCTGACCTGTTCGTCGAAGTAGAAGAAACCAAGCTGGTAGTCGATCGGCCCGCGCGACCCGGCGAGCCGCGTCTCGACCGAGAACTGGATGTCCTTGTGCAGATCGGTAATGGGGAAGCCGCCGGCGGGCTGCAGGTTGCGGATCGTGTCGAAGCGGCCGCCGGGATGATGGTGAAGGTGCCGATGCCGGTGCGGTAATCGATCTGGGCATTCGCGCCGAAGATGTCGTTGTTGCGGAAGATGTCGGGGAATGGATCGCGCGTCGCGCGGACATTGCCGGTCGGTCCCGCGCCGAGCGAGGTGAAGAACGCCTGCGACGCCGGCGACAGGAAGCCTTCCGATCGCGGGATGTTGGTCGGTGTGACGGTGAAATGGCCGGTCACGAAGTTGAGCGTCTGCTTCTCGAGGTAGGAGAAGCCCTGTCCCTTGCCGCCCTGATGCGTATAGTCGCCCGAGACAGGGATCGGGAGGTCGGGCGTGGCGTCGACCTTCATCTGCACGCGCAGCGCCTGCGTGCGATCGTCGGAAATCCCGTTCGACAGGTAGCCGTCGTGGTCGATTACGGTGCCGGACAGGCGAATGGCGCCGCGAGGTCCTAGCGGCACGTTGATCGCGCCTTCGGCGACCACCGCGTTGTAGTTGCCGTACGAGACCGCGCCGTAGCCCGACAGCTCGCCGATCTTCGGCTGCGTCGGCAGGACTTTGATCACGCCTGCCGTCGCGTTCCGCCCGTACAGGGTTCCCTGCGGGCCTTTGAGCACCTCGACCCGGTCGAGATCGAAGAACGCCGACGACAGCGCTGTCAGCCGCGCAATATAGACCCCGTCGTAGTTGAACGCAGCCGCCGGATCGGACGTGGTCGAGACCGAGAAGTTGCCGACACCACGGATGAAGAACGATGTCGAGCCGCCGATCTGTTGGACGGTTAGCGACGGCACTTCCTGGCCGAGTGTCGCGACCTGCGTGACACCGGCACCGACCGGCTGCGCGCCGCCTACGACATCGATGGCGACGGCGGCGCGTTGCGCGGTCTCGACGCGGCGCTGGGCGGTCACGATGATGTCGACCAACCCCGGCGGATTGTTCGCCTGCGCGTCGGGACTGACGTCTCCTGAATCACGCTTCGTGCGGCGGGGACGCTCGGAGCGTTCACCCCGCCGTTCGGTTCGGTCGCGCGGTTCTGCGCCTGCGCCACTACCGAAAACAGCGACGACAGCAGCGGTCGTCAATGATGAACTGCGCACGGATCCCCCACCACCTGCGGCTTGAGCCGCCTGCTTCGACTGGTACAGAGACCATAGCTGAATAAATAATCAGCCGAGATTCGTATTTGCAGAGCTCTCGGGGCGAGCGCTACCGCGTTGTAGATACTTGGCAAAATTTGCTCGTCGGTCGGGATCGGTCCTCGTGCCGGGTGCCTCGCGTCAATCCCTTCAGTTTTTCCGGAAGCTTGTCGCGTCAGTCGCGCGCGCAGGTCGGCTGGTCTGCGCCGCGGCGACGGATCGCGACGCTCTCGGCAGCAACACGACGAGGCCCAGCGCCAAGGTGATGGCCACCGCACACAGCATGAAGTCACCCACGATGGCTCGCCGGTAGGCGTGCACGACGATCGCCTGCCGGGCCGGATCAAGACCGGCCAGCACATCCAGTCCTCGATCAAGCGGCGGCGACCAATCTCGCCGAACCCAGCCCGGTCGAGGTCGACGCGCAGCGTCGTGGTGACGACCATGCCGGAGACGGCCACGCCCGCCGCGCCGCCGAGCGACCGGAAGAAGGCGATTGCCCCGGTCGCCACGCCGAGCTGATCGTGCTGGACCGCGTTCTGCACCAGGGTGATGGCATTGGGCATTCCGATCCCCATGCCGGCACCAAGCATGAGAGCAATCAGGGAAAAGGTCCACAGCGGCACTCCCACCGTGATGCCGGCGACGGCGGCCCACAGCGCGAGCGTCTGCAGGACGACGCCGGCGGTCAGCAGGCAAGCCACGTCGCCGACGTGCGTCGCCAGCCGGGCGCCGACGACCGAACTCAACACGATGCCCGCCATCTGCGGCATCACGATCATCGCCGCCGCGAGGGGCGTCTGCCGATCGACGACCTGGAGATATAGCGGCAAGAGTAGCAGCGCGGCCAACAGCGCGAACGACATGACGACCGTCGTCGATACTGCGATCGCGAAGGTGCGGTCGGTAAACAGGCGGAGGTCGAGGATCGGCTCGACCGCCCGCCGCTCCTGAACGACAAACAGCAGTGTCCCGACAATGGCGGTGGCGGCGAGGCCGATCGTCGAAGCGCCGGGACTGCCCGATCCGATGGCCAACAGGAACGCCGTGGTAGCGACCGTGATCAGCGCCGCCCCAATGAAATCGATCGTCGGTCGGCGGCCGACGGCTGATCGGGGTAGACTGGTCACCAGCAGGGCGAGCGCGACGCCGCCGATTGGCACGTTGACATAGAAAATCCAGCGCCACGAGAGATGGGTCGTCATCATCCTGCCGAGCAGCGGGCCGACGAGGCTGCTGACGGCGAACAGCGTGGTGAACGACGTCTGGTAGCGGGCGCGGTGAGCCGGCGCGACGAGATCGCCGATCGTCGCCTGCACCAGCGTCACCAGCCCGCCGGCACCAAGACCTTGGACGACGCGATCGAGGATCAACGCCGGCATCGAGGACGCCGTCCCGCACAGCATCGATCCGACGAGGAAGATGACGATCGCCGCCAGCATCAGCGGACGTCGACCGTATAGGTCGGAGAGCTTGCCGTAGAGCGGTGCCGACACCGTCGTCGCGAGCAGGAAGGCGGTGATCGCCCAGGCCATCTCCGCCATGCCGCCGAGATCGGACGCGATCCGCGGTAGCGAGGTGTTGACGATATTCGCGTCGATGATCGCCAGCGCCATGACGGTCATCAGGCCGGCGAGGACGGCTCGCCATCGCCGGATCGGCGCTTCCATCGCGGCGACGGGACCGCTGGCGTCGGTCAAGTAGCTTGCCTCTCGGCCAACCAAAGCGGCCGCCCGTCCCGTTCGACGATCCGGCCATAGGCCGGCCATGGGAAGTGCGGCGTGAAATTGTACCAGCCGGCATCAATCAGCGTGCGGATCAGCTGCCGGCGCGTGGCGATGGCGACGGGCGAGTCGGTGTCGAAGGCGAAGCGCCATTCGGGCTTCTGCAGCGACACGAAGGAATGACCGGCGGCGTCGGCCGTGTAGAGCAGCGTCGCGTCGCCGCCTTCGAAGACGAAGCCGACCTGGCCAGGGGTATGGCCGGGCAGCGCCATCGAGCCGACGCCGGCCACCGGAGGCTCGCCGGCGTCGAATTGGCGCAGCCGGTCGCCGGCGATCGCGACGAAGCGGCGCGCCGTGGCAATCGTCTTGGTCCGCAGCGGCGGCGGCATCAGCGTGCCGCCGAGGTCGGTCGTCGGCGAGGTCCAGAACTAGACCTCCTGACGGGTGACGTGGATGTCGGCGTTGGGGAACAGCGGTTGGTCGTCGTCGTCGAATAAGCCGCCGATGTGATCGGGGTGGATATGCGAGACGAACACGGTGTCGATCGTCGCCGGATCGATGCCGGCCCGACGCACGGCGTCGGCGAACCTTCCGGCCGAGGGGATCGGACTGCCATCGGGACCAGCGACGCCGCCGATCCCCGAATCGACGATCATCCGGCGGCCGTCGGCCAAGGTCACGCAGAGGCACGAGATCGGATTCATTAGGACATCGGGATCCTGGCCGTTGGCCACCAGGAACAACTTTAGTTCGTCCGGCGGCACTTCGACCGCAGCAGCGTCGCCGGGACCGGAACGACGCCGTCGCTGAGCGCAATGCATCGCAGCGAACCGATGGTGAAATCGTGGACGAGGCTCGCTGGGCGGGGGCGGTCGCCAAGCGGCAGGGCGATTTCGTCTTCACCAGCGCACATGTCGGCTCTCTCTCGATGAAATCACGTCGGTTGACCCACGTCGGCGGACGAATGGCAGGTCTGCCTGTAGCCCGCTCGCACGTAAGCTAGTAACTGAAGCGGTCTTCAGCGCGAATTCGCAAATGGTACAGGTCGCGATCACTCGGCCGAAGCCGCTGAATCCATGGCGTAAAGCGCCACGGCAGGCGCGCGCCGAGGCAACCGTCGACGCGATTTGCCAGGCGACCGTTCAGCTTCTGCTGCGCAACGGCGCCGCCCAGCTCACGACCACCCGCGTCGCCGAGCGCGCGGGGGTGTCGGTGGGTACGATGTACCAGTATTTCCCCCACAAGCGCGCCTTGCTGCGGGCGATGTTTGAACGCCACATCC
Source organism: Sphingomonas bacterium (assembly GCF_903643035.1). GTDB lineage: Bacteria > Pseudomonadota > Alphaproteobacteria > Sphingomonadales > Sphingomonadaceae > Sphingomonas. The sequence goes on from NZ_CAHJWW010000015.1 coordinate 20,764, forward strand.
AGACGATCGCGCAGTCGATCGAGCTGGCGTGCGAACGCAGCCGCGCGCAACCGCTCGATGACATCGCCGCGAATCTGATCGCGGCCTTTCTCGAGGTGATTCAATCCCGCCCCGACGAGTCGCGGGCGGCCTACAGCTTGTTGGCCGAGCCCGAGAACGCAGGGTGGGCCGACGTCCTGTTTGAGCGCACGACCGTGGCCGTCGGTCGCGCCTTGGCGACGTCCGTCAACGCCACGTTCGACAACACCGTCGACGTCGCCGTCGCGGTGACCAATGCGCTGGCCGGCTCAGCCCGGTGGCTGATCGAACGCGGCCTGCCGCCCGACGTGGTCAGAGCACAACGCGAGCAGTTGACGCTGATGGTGAGCGGCTACCTGCGATCGGCCGGCCAGGCTTGAGCGCGCCCGGCCGCTCGCCGGCTTCGCGGATGACCGGCGCAGCGCATGCCCCGTGACGAGCTTGACCCGACCCGTGGCAAATGCACGATTTCAGTGTGAAGATCGATTGCCAATGCAATGGTGGTTCACCGGGGAAGTTACTTGGTACGCCCCGCGTCCCATAGCCCTTGCGCTGGTCCCAGCATTGGCCATTTCCATATTCGTGAGCATGATTATTCTGTCCCTCAACGGGCGGACCCGGCCCGGTCAGGCAGGCCTGATACTTCCGACGCTCATCGAGATCGGGATCACGGTTCTCGCCATCTAGCTTCTGCACCTCTGGCTGATCGAAAAGACTCTCCGCCGGAACAGCCGCTAACCACCACACCGACACCGCATGGCGGGTGCCGAGCGTCGGACGGGTTCGGCGGAGAAGGCTCCGCCGCCCGCCGGCCGGCCCGCCGCGAGTCAGCGCTAACGCGGAAAACGCGAACGACGTTTTCAGGGTTAGCTTCGCCGCATTACCGCTTGGAGAACTGGAAGCTCTTCCGCGCCTTCGCCTTGCCGTACTTCTTCCGCTCGACCACTCGTGGATCGCGCGTCAAAAAGCCTGCGTGCTTGACGACCGGGCGGAGCGCCGGTTCGAAGCGGGTCAGCGCCTGGCTGATGCCGTGCTTGACCGCGCCGGCCTGGCCCGACAGGCCGCCGCCCTTGACGGTGGCGATCACGTCGTACTGGTCGCGGCGCTCGGCGACGTCGAACGGCTGGTTGATGACGAGGCGCAGCGTCGGCCGGGCGAAATACTCGGTCTGGTCGCGGCCGTTGACGACGATCTTGCCCGACCCCGGCTTGATCCACACCCGCGCGATCGCGTTCTTGCGCTTGCCGGTGGCATAGGCGCGGCCCTGGGCGTCGATCTGCTGCTCGCGCAGCGGCGCGGCCGAGACGCCGTCGTGCTTGCGGGTGACGCCGGCTTCGCTCTGGAGCGCACCGAGGTCGGCAAGCGACTGGCGGTTGTCGTCGATCATGCCTCACCTGCGTGGCTGGTGGTGGTGGTGGTGTCGGTCGGGGCGGCGGCGTCGGCGTGCTTCGAGCCGACGCGACCGATGGTGTTCTTCGGGTTCATC